>NZ_JBFTND010000193.1:0-14240 GCF_056397305.1 Cupriavidus sp. 05N40 | reverse complement strand
GGGCGGGTGGTCTTTGCCCCGCCGGCGATTAGGGTCAAGTCGGCAGCGGACTCGCTGTCGACGAGTAACCCGTCAGGGTTACTTCTTTTATCCTGCTCCTGCTCCTGCTCCTGCTCCTGCTCCTGATTAGCGCATGTCTTACCGTATGGCATAGGCAAAGGCTTCTCGGAAGGCTTACCGAAAGCCTTATCGAAAGCCTTGGCGAAACTCTCTCCAAGCCCGTAAATACTGGCCTTCAGCGCTTCATAGGCTTCCCGCTTGAGGTCGCACTCGGGAATCAGGTCCCACTCTCCGCCCCAGGACAGCACCACGTTGGGGGACTCCGGGCGATTGCACTGGATCGCCTTTGGAATCCACACGACCTTAGCCTTCCAATCAGCTTTCGCCATCCCTTGCTGGAAGACTTCCCCGAAGGCTTCCTCGAAGGCTTCGACGTCCCAGTCGAGTTCCTCCGCCATGGCTGCCCGGCCGGCTCGGAATAGGCCGGGGATCGGCCCGGTATGAGGGCCCGTCAGCAGGAATACCCACAGGCCTTGACCGCAAGGCTGCAAAGGTGACAACGCGCGGAATCGCTCGTCACCCCACATGCGGACCTCGATCTTGCGATAGCGGTTCTTCGGCGCACTCTTTTGCCCGTCCTTGGTCATGCTGTGCTCCGGGACAATGCCAGGTGCTCAGCGATGGCCTGCTTCAGCTCGACGCAGAGCTGCATGCGCACGGCGCGCGAGTCGGCCACGGTCATGCGGTGGCAGAGCTCGTCGATGTGAGACTTCAGGCGATCCGCCGCGGTCAGCGCGGCCGCTGTGATGACGCGGCGCCGGCCGTTGCCGCTGGCGCGCCGCCTGGGCCATTGCTGGCCAGAGAGCTGTTCCATGATTCCCCCGGATGTCCGGTTCAAGTACTGCCGTTACCGCATCCCGGGCGCCTTGAGGCGCTCCAGGCTCAAGCCGCAGCGCGAGCTGCGATCACCTCTTCCATCAGCGTCAACTTCGCCTGATGCATCAGCCACTGCTGGACGCCCCAGTTCCCGACGGCAGCCGCCCACAAGTTCAGCTTCTCGGCAGGTAGGTTGCGGCGGGTGGACCGGTCGTCGGCATGCAGGTAGTCGGAGACGTGGGACGCATAGCACTCGGTCCGCTCGGCGAGCGTGCGCTGGGTCATCGCGTTGATCCGGCGATGCAGCCATGACGCCCGCACCGCCTGGCGATACGAGGCGCACCCGTCGATGATCTCGGCTGGCAGGAACGCCGGCCCGTTGACCACACCGCCCAGCAGCCTGAGTTCGTCCACACAGCCTCCTTAGTGAAAATTCATCGCGTAACCGGTTGAATAACCGGTTGGGCATTGCGTAAAAAGAAAGGCATCAGAGCGATGCCCGCTAAACTTTCCCTACGTCACCACATGGAACCCGGCCATGCCCAAATCCAAGCCCATCGAGATCCCGCACTGCGCGAGCTGCGGAAACCAGACGGACGTCCCCGCCGCTGCCAAGACCTGCCGCTTGTGCAGCGGACCGATCGTCGTTGGCGATCCCTGGATGACGGCGTTCAGAAAAGAGCTGATCGGGACGCAGGCCATGGTTCAGGTCGCCAAAGAGGACCCGGAGAGTTAGGAGGCCCATCCGTCGCCGTGGCTACAATCGAAGCTCTCACACACCGATTGACAGCCTTGGAGGCGACGTATGGACCAAAACACCGTTACCTATTACTCAAACTTCCAGACCGAACTGGAGCCACTGCTCGATTCGGTCAAACTCAGGATCCAATTCACTCCGACCCCTGGCGACGACGATCTGTACGCAACGCCGTGGATTGCGATCCCGCGAGAATTGCTTCCCGCCTTGCTAGAAGACCTTTCCAAACAAGCCGGACAACTTCAGGCGATGGCGAATCTCGCCCCTCAGAATCCGGATCAGCCGAACTGAGCAGGCACGCAACGACCCTCTGGTTTTGCATCGTCGTCTCCCCGTCAGGCAGGATGGGCTGGGACATCTGCCAACTCCGGCCAGATTTCCGCCCAGTCGTCGGGGCAGACCATCTGGCGGGTCACTCGGCCGCCGGTGAGTCGCTCCAGCTTCCGTGCGATCACGGGTCGCTTGTCTTGGGGGATGCCAGACTTCACCCAATTGGAAATGTTTTGCTGGGAGACGCCGAGCTCAGMTGCGAGCTTCGTTTGCGATCCAGCAATTGAAATGGCGATGTCGAGCGGGCCAGAGAGGGCTTCGGTCATGGTGAGTGAGCGCGTTGTCTACAAACGTATTTGTAGCACTCTACAAACCTTTTTGCAAGGCAAGGCTACAAAATGCCTTGTTATGAACACGTACGCCGAACGACTCGCCTGGGCTATGAAATGCGCGGGCCTCGACCCTCACACCGATCAAAGCGAACTCGCACGCCGAGTCGGTCATGGATGCAAGCCTCAGAACATCCAGCACCTGCTGGACCCCAACAAAAACGCCCGGTCCAGCAAGTACACCGTCCGCCTCGCAGAGGTGCTCAATTGCGACGTCAACTGGCTCGCTTACGGCGGCCCGAATAAGCCGAAGGTGAGGAGCACCCCTCCAAAGGCGGGTGACAATCCTGTGACAACCGAGGCTTACAATGAGCCTTCAAGTGCACCCCAGCCGACTCCGCTCAGCTACCCGGCGGACACAGCGAAGTTCAGGCGCGTGTTTGTTGTGGGGAGGGCAACGGGGGGCCTTCCTGATCGTATTTGGACGGATGGTGATTACCCAGTGGGAGCAACAGATCAGTACGCAGAGATTGCAAGTCCGGACCCCCATGCATTCCTGACGCCAGTTGTCGGGACATCGATGGTGCCGCGGTTCAATCCCGGCGAATTTGCACTTGTCGAACCCGGCACCGAGCCAGAGATTGAGGACGATGTGCTCGTGCGTCTGGCTACCGGCGAGACGATGATCAAGCGCMTACTCTCACGCCGCGCCGGCCTTCGCCTGGGCAGTTATAACGACCCCCAAGTTCTGACCTACGACCTGGAAGACGTGACTTGGGTCTATTACATCGCGCACCCCGTTCCCGCGCGAAAGATCAAGACGCGCCTGTAAAGCGCGGACAATGAGACCCACATGCGAGCACTTCTGCTACTTCCCATCGTTGCGGCTGGCGCGGCCGGCTGCATGACCATGCACGACCTGGACAAGCAGACCCCGGTGCGCACCGAAACGCTGCGCGGGGATTACCTAGAGGTCGCGCAATGCATCGAGGCGCGTCAGATCCGTGCGGGCCAGCCGGGCCAGATCAAGCTATCGAACGACAAGGCGCGCAAAGAGGCACTCATCACCTGGAACCATGACCTTGGCACCTTCGCCACGTTCATGTTTTCGGCGACGGGCCCGCAGGCGACAGAGATGAAGGTCTACTCGACCATCGGCTTCAACGAAGCCTGGATGACTACGATTAAGAGCTGCGAGCCAGCCGTGCTTGCGCAGTAACCATCGCGCAATCAAGTCGAGCCCACCCTCTGCGGTGGGCTTTTTTTACACCTCAATTTGCCCCACCACCCGCGCCCTCTTTCGGTGCGCGTCTTTTCGTTTGTAGGACTACATATTTATTTGTAGATTCTCCTTGCGCTAACTACAAACTTATTTGTAGAATGATCTCCATCGACACCCCAACCGATGGAGACGACAGTGACCCGCACCCTCACCCTGCCCCAGATGGCAGACCTGATCCGAGAGCAAGCCGTGGAAGCCACGGCTGAGAAGCTCGGCATGTCGCCTCCGGACGTCGCCTGCGCCCTGCGCGCTCGGAACGAGCAAGTCCTGAACACGTTCTGCGAGTTCGTCACCGCCGGCTCGAAAGCTGCCGAGCGTCTGCACGACCTCGGTCTCCTGGCCATCGCTTAAGGAGCCGCCATGCCGACCCTCAAATCCTTCGCCCGGATCTTTCCAGGCACGCAGCGTACCGATGAAGCACGTGTGATCGTGACGGCCGCCGGCTACGCATGGTCCGTGTCCGGCGAGCTCACCACGCCCGGCTTCGGCCAGACCCCTCGTTTCGCAGCCGCGAGCATCCGCGCGGTCAACGACGACGGCAGCGAGAACGGTGAGCTGCTGGACTACCTCGATTCGAACTTCGTTCAGCACCTCGAACTGCAGGCCGCCGAGTCGCTGGCCGAAGAGCGCGCAGAAGCCCGCGCCTTTATCCGCCAGTCGCACGCCGAGCAGGACCTGTGCGACCGGATCGATGCCGCCCGGAGCGTCGCATGAGCACCGACACCGACAACATCGCCTACGGCACACAGGCCGAGCGCGCATATCTCGATGGGCTGGCGAAGAAGCCGGAAGCCGCTCGCCTGCTGCGCAACTACATCGCCGCATCGGCCAAGCGTGTCGTCTGGAACTCGATCGACAAGGCCGAAGTTCTTGGCCACGCGTACCAGCTGCTGAGCGCCATCGAAGGCCGAGACCGCCTCGCCGCGTAACCCTACCCGCCCGCGCGACGCGGGCCAGGAGACCTCCATGACCACCCAGACCATCGAAGTGCAGGGCTTCATCCTCGGACAAAAGAACTCGTGGAGCGACAAGATCGACTACACGTGGTCGACCGTCGAAATGATCGAACACGGCTACATGACGATCGGTCGCCACACGCTGACGTTCGATCTGCCGGACGGCTTTGACGTCATCACCGAGCAGATCCGGATGCTCGAGCGCCAGCGCGACAAGATCCGCGCGCAACTGGCGAAGCGCATCAAGGAAATCAACGAGCAGATCCAGTCGCTGCAGGCCATCGAGTACACGCCGGCCGAGTCCGTCGCGAGCCCGCTCTGATGGATCGCGCCCGCATCGACCGCAACAACCGCGCGCTGGCCGTGGCCTTCTGGCTTGCCGTCGGTTACGCCACGGTGATGGCCGCGAAGGAGCTGCTGGCGTGATCTACGACCCTCGCTCAAACGCACTGCTGGCGGTCGCGAAGTGCTCGAGCGGCAAGCAATGGGCCGGTGCCATCGGCTTCGGCCTGGCCGCCGGCATCGTGTGGTGGCTCACCGTCGCGCTCGCTGCAGGAGGCTGACATGGACGACGGCGGCATCCAGTACTGGCAGTCCCTCGGCCAGCAAGAAGAGGCAGAGGCAGCTCCCACCCAATCCAACCAGGAGACCAATCATGGCATTCACGAAAGCAGTGCGGAAGAAGGCGAAGCTTCGCCTGGCACTGACCGGCCCCTCGGGCTCGGGTAAGACGCTCGGCGCGCTGATGATCGCGCGTGGCCTGGGCGGACGCGTCGCATGCATCGACACCGAGAACGGTAGCGCGTCGCTCTACAGCCACGTCGCCGACTTCGATGTGATGGAACTCGCACCGCCGTTCACCCCGGAGCGCTACATCGCCGCCATCCGCGAAGCCGAGAAAGCAGGATATGACGTGCTGATCGTCGACTCCACCACACACGAGTGGAGCGGTTCCGGCGGCATCTTGGAGCTGGTCGATCAGGTCGCATCGGCAAAGTTCCGCGGCAACTCGTGGAGCGCCTGGAACGAGCTGACGCCCCGCCACCGCGCTTTCATCGACGCCATGCTGCAGTCCCGCATGCACATCATCGCGACAGGCCGCAGCAAGACCGAGACCGCGCAGGTGGAAGAGAACGGCCGCAAGAAGGTGGCGAAGCTCGGGATGAAGACCGAGCAGCGCGACGGCTTCGAATACGAGTTCACCGTGGTCCTCGACATCGTGCACGACGGTCACTACGCCAATGCATCCAAGGACCGAACGGGCCTGTTCCGCGGCGACGCCAAGCCTATCAGCGAGGAAACAGGGAAGGTGCTCGTTGAGTGGCTGGAAAGCGGTGTCGAGCTGCCGGAGCCGTCCGCAGATGCCGCGCTGCCCCAGGACACCGTCGACCTCGATGACGCACTCCTGACGTTGCGTGAGTGCGCCAACCTGGACGAATTGAAGACCGTCTTCGGCACGCTCTGGCCCAAGGCTACTGCAGTCCAGCGCAACGACATCAAAGCGTCCTACGACAAGCGCAAGGCCGAACTCGAACCCCACGCCGAAGCGGCGTAACCCTTCCCCTCAAGTCAGCGGATTAGAACCATGATCATCACCATCGACATCGAGACCATCCCCGCGCAGCACCCCGCCGTGCGCGCAGCCATTGCCAAGGACATCACGCCGCCCGGCAACTATAAGAGCGCGGAGACCATCGCCAAGTGGGAAGCCGAAAGCAAGCCGGCTGCCGTCGAAGAAGCCTGGCGCAAGACGTCGTTCGATGGCGCCCTCGGCCACCTGGCTGTGATCAGCGTCGCGTTCGACGATTACCCGCCCGCCACGTTCCATGCGTCGGAGCCGACCGTCGACGCCGTGGTGGCGCAAGAGAGGACCGTGCTGCAGGCGTTCTTCAAGTACCTGAACGAGAACTACGATCCGAGCCGCAATCGTCCGCCGTGCTTCGTCGGGCACTACGTGACTGAGTTCGATCTGCGCTTCATCTTCCAGCGCGCGGTGGTCTTCGGCGAGCGCCCGCCAGCGTTCATTCCCTTCCACGCGAAGCCGTGGGATGAGACCGTGTTCGACACGATGACGCGCTGGGCCGGCGCGCGCGGCACGGTGAAGCTGGACAAGCTGTGCCAGGTCTTCGGCTTCTCAGGCAAGGGCGACATCGACGGCTCCAAGGTCTGGGACTACGTCAAGGCCGGCCGTCTGCCCGAGGTGGTTGAGTACTGCGCCGACGACGTCGCGCGCGCTCGCTCCGTCTACAAGCGGCTCACGTTCCAAGCAGCCTAAACGCCCCCTTTGGCCGGCGCGTTCCCGGCCCTTCCCTCCCACCACCGGAGCCCAGCAYGCTCGAACTCGAAAACCAACTCACCAAGATCCTGCACATCAACACGCGCAACGAGAAGCACGGCGACGACAACGTGCTGGGCGTGGACCTGAAGCTCCAGGCGCGCGTATCGAACGACCTGCTCGCGCAGTTCTCGCCCACGCTGAAGGCCTCGTTCTATCACAAGGAAGAGTCGGTGCAGGGCAGCCTGGTGACCGATGCCGGCTACCTGCCGAACCTGAAGAATCCGGCGCTGGGCACGGTGAAGTGGGACGGCAACTGGGAGCACCAGAAGCTGACCATCCTGAGCGGCGTGCGCGCTGAGGATGACATCGAACTCGACGACGCCAAGGTCAACAAGCTGTCGTTCGACTTCCAAGAGGGCGGCACCGTCTTCATCAACTTCCGCGTGCAGGCACACCCCGACGAGACGACCACCGCGCGCATTCTCCAGCTGCTCGGCCAAGAGGTGCACATGAGCCTCTCCTACGACGAGCCCGAAGAGCTGAAGGAAGCGGCGTAACCATGAACTGGCCCCTACGCACCCCGGTCCGCGCGGCCGACCGACTGAACGGCGACGTCGTCGATCTCGCGCGCGACTCGTCCGACCTGAAGCGCCAGAACGCCGAGCTGCGTCAGCAGCTGGCCGAGACGCGATCGCTGCTCGACGTGGCGCGCGAACGCAACCTGGTGCTGAGCACTCGCATGCAGCAGATCGAGCGCCTGGCGCACTCGCTGAAGGCCGGCGCGGCCAAGAACCCGATGCAGGCGCTCTCGCGCTGGGTGAAGCACGGCCCGGAGTCGGAGCTGCTGGCAACGCTCACAACGAACAACAAGGACAAGGCATGATCCGCCGCGAGTACAAGACATTCGGTTTCTGCTGCGGCCTCGGCGGCGGCGCCAAGGGTTTCAAGAAGGCCGCTTCGCAGGTCGGCAACATGGTCGCCACCTGGAAGTGCATCGGCGGCATCGATGTCGACCCGGCAGCTGCCCGCGACTTCGAGAAGCTAGTGGGCGTGCCGTGCACGGTGATGGACCTTTTCACGCGCGAGATGTTCACCGCCTTCCACGGCAAAGAGCCGCCGGCGGGCTGGCGTGAGGCGACGCCGAATGACATCAAGCGCGCAGCGGGACACGAGCGCCCGAACTGCGTGTTCATCTCGTCGCCGTGCAAAGGCGCGTCCGGCCTGCTGTCGGAAGCGCTGAGCCGCACGCCGAAGTACCAGGCGCTCAACGAGCTGACGCTGCGCTGCGTCTGGCTGATGTGCGAGGCATGGAAGGATGATCCGGTCGAGCTGATCGTGTTCGAGAACGTGCCGCGGCTGGCGACGCGTGGCCGGCATCTGCTCGACCAGATCAACCAGATCCTGCGCCACTACGGCTATGCCGTGAACGAGACCACGCACGACTGTGGCCAGTTGGCCGGTCTGGCGCAGAGCCGCAAGCGGTTCTTGCTGGTCGCGCGGCACATGGAGAAGGTCCCGGCATTCCTGTACGAGCCCCCGCTGAAGCGCCTGCAGGGTGTCGGTACGGTGCTCGGCCGCATGCCGATGCCTGGCGCGCAGCCTGGTGGCCCGATGCATCGCGTTCCGTCGCTGCAGTGGAAGACCTGGGTGCGATTGGCATTCGTGGAGGCCGGTAGCGACTGGCGCAGTCTGAACAAGCTGGAGGTGCAAGACGGCCACCTGCGCGACTACCTGATCATGCCGGAGCGCCGCAACGGCGCGCTGGGTGTGCTTGGCTGGCAAGAGCACGCCGGCGCGGTGGCGGGCGAATCGCTGCCCAGCAATGGGACGTTCTCGATCGCGGATCCGCGCGGCCCGGCGAACGCTGCGCAATACCAGCAGTACGGCGTGCTGCGCTGGGCAGAAGCATCCGGCGCCATCACTGCCGGCACGAACCCTGGCCAGGGCACGTTCAGCGTCGCCGATCCTCGCCACGCAGGCCCGGCCAAGCACAACAACGAGTTCCGCATCGTGCCGTGGGCTGACGCTGCCGGCGCGGTCACCAGCGCGCACGGCACCGGCCAGTGCGTGCAGGATCCGCGCGCGTCGACGGGCTTCGAAGGCAAGGGCAAGTACCGGATCACAGGCTTCGACGAGCCGGCCGGCACGGTCATCGCGCGCAGCGACACCGGCCAGGGCGCATATGCCGTGGCCGACCCGCGCCCAGGCATGCGCCGCGAGTCGGGCGACCACTACCTGACCGGCGGGCACTACGGCGTTGTGGCGTGGGAACAGCCGAGCGGTGCAGTGTCAGCAGCTGCCGGCCACGACAACGGCCGCTGGTCGGTGGCGGATCCGCGCATCCCCGCGGTGAACGACAAGCTGGTGGCGATCATCCGCGCGCTGGATGGCACGTGGCACCGCCCGTTCACCACGCTGGAGCTCGCTGCGCTGCAGTCGCTGATCGAGCCCGAGGAATATCTCGAGTTGGATGGTCTGAGCGATCAGGCCTGGCGCGAGCGCATCGGCAACGCCGTGCCGCCGGACGCCGCGCAGGCGATCGCCGAGGTGATGGGCACCACTCTGCTGCTGGCAGAGACGGGCGAGACGTTCATGCTGTCGGCCACGCCGGTGTGGGTGCGCTCGGTGGCTGTGGCGCTGTCGGTGTCGCAGCAATCGGAGGTTGTATGAAGATGCATGCCGCATTCGGTTCAATCAAGATCTCCCCAGACCTCCTGACCATCCGGCATAGGGGCACTCAGTTCCGAAGCCGCCTCACATTCTCGGTTTGCCACCGCCAGCAAATTCCCAGCATCATGTGCCGCATTTGCCCAATGCTCAATGCGGTCAACCCGGCCGCTCGGACTCTGCGCAAGCGCGTGCGCGGAACGGTCGAAGAGCCACGCGTTTCGCCCCATGTCTCGCTCGACATATCGCAACAGAGCCCCCGCCCGTGCAATCCTGTGAGCGCAGCGATTTGGAAGCGCAACCAGGGCTGCGAGATCGCTGTGGGTGAGATCAATATGGGCCAACKGGATGTGTTCTTTGATGACGTCGTAGGTATTGCTGTACTTGTCCTTGGGATCGTCATAGAAGTCCAGAAGTGCRGTCGCGAAGGAAATCTCTCGAATAGCAACCGAGATGCTCACACTGGCACGCGCAGCAACCAGATTGGCCTGATCGGCCGCTGCTCGGCGCCTCCGCTTCCCATCAAGAAGGGATATAGCGAGGGCTGTGAACACAGCGCCAATAGTGCCCAATGCCGTGAGGATGTCCCAAGCATCCTTCTCCGGCTTGAAAGTGAACTTCCATGCGGTGGCAATAGCGATGCCGCCAAAGAGGCCACCCAGAAGGCAGCCGATGATCACACGGCTATCGTCACGCAGGTTCACGATCACCCCTCCATTTTTTGGAGGGCATCGTAGCATGACGGTAACCCGCCCCGTCCTCCGGTATCACGGCAGCAAGTTCCGCCTGGCGCCGTGGGTGATGAGCTTCTTCCCGGCGCACAGTTGCTATGTTGAGCCGTACGGTGGTGGCGCCGGCATCCTGCTGCAGAAAGAGCGCGTGCCGGCCGAGTGCTACAACGATCTCGACGGCTTAGTGGTGAATGTGTTCCGCGTGCTACGCGACCAGGACAAGGCGCTCGAGCTGCAGCGACGGGTGTCGCTTACACCTTTCTCGCGCGAGGAATTCGACTGGTCCTATGAGCCGGCCGTCGACGACATCGACAGCGCGCACAAGTTGATCGTCCGCTCGTTCTTCGGCCACGGCTCCGACAGCGCCACGCGCGGGTGCCGCACCGGTTTTCGGTCGAAACTAACCGACGGCCGCGGCCTGCCGTCGGCAGAGTGGATGCGCTGGCCCGATGCCATCCCGACCTTCACGCGGCGCCTGCAGGGAGTACTGCTGGAGAACCGAGACGCGATCGAGGTGGTCGCCCGCATGGACAACCCTGGCACGCTGATCTACGCGGACCCGCCCTATGCGCACACCACCAGGTCGGCAATCCAGGGCAGATCGGCGAAGACGCACGGGTACCGGCACGAAATGACCGACGACGACCATCGCCGACTGGCCGCAGTACTCCGCCGCTCGAGCGCGATGGTAGTGCTGTCCGGCTACCCCAGCAGCCTCTACGACGACGAGTTGTTTCCCGACTGGGAGCGCCACGAGCGCCGGCATATGGCCGACGGCGGCCGCGCGCGCACCGAAGTGGTCTGGCTCAACCCGGCATGCTCGTCCGCGATCGAGCGGCAGCGTGCGCAGATGGAATTGATCGCATGACGCGCGCTACTCATTCAAGGCCGCTTGTCTTCACCAGGTGCGGGCGGAAGGTACGAGAGCATCTCCGTCAGGAACGCTTCCTCGACATCATCGTACTCAGGCGTGCCACGCACGCAGTCCTCTGGGTTCTTCAACCCCTTCGCCTTGCGGATCGCGCGAACGGAGTCTTCGAAGTTGCGGGCCTCTTCCCGAAGGGGATGGTCGTAGGGGAGTTCATGGAGCGGCTTGGAAGTCATGCATCCGTTGACGGCCGCATTCCCGAATACTTGAGATGTAGTAAGCGCCATTTATCCCGAATTATTCAAAATCGATAATTAGCAACCACATGCGTATCTGCCAATGAAGTGAGTATGGAAGCAGCAGCGCGCTCTATTATCGAAACAACCCGGCAGGACTGGGAGAAGCGGATGGAATCACTGACCCTAAGCAAAGAAGAGATCATCGAGGCCACCGGCTACCGGCGCGCCGCCGAGCAGCTGGAGGCGCTCAACAAGGCCGGTATCCCGGCGGACCGCCGTCCCGATGGCAGCGTGCGCGTCTGGCGCCACCACATCATGGGTGTCGGCAGCCAGCCGGCGCAGAAGCAACAACGCCGCCGCGGCCCCGAACTCGCGTCGGATAGGAAGGCAGCATGATCGGTCGCCGGAAAAAGGCCTCGCCGCTTCCCTCGCGCGTCTATGAGAAGCACGGATCTTGGTGGTTCGTGGACATCAAGCGGAAGTGGCACAAACTGTGCCGTGTCGAGGAGGGGCTAACCAAGCTCTACACGGAGCTGGCGCGGTTCAGCCGGGAGGCCGATGCCAAGCCGACGAACAACATGCCGGCGCTCATCGATGAATGGCTGGTGCAGAAACTGCCGAAATATGCTCTGGGCACGCGCGAGGAATATCGGCGCATGGCCACCTTCCTCAAGGCCGAATTCGACCGAGAGTGGATGCCTGAGGACGTGAAGCCGCGGCATGTGGCGCGATTCCTCGATAAGCACTTTTCCACCAAGCCGAACGCCAGCAACAGTACCGCGCCCTGCTCTCGGTGATCTTCACCTATGCCGTGCGCAAGGGGCTGTGCGATCGAAACCCGGTTCGGGAGGTGGCCGGAGCCAGCGAAGGCAAGCGGGATCGCTATATCACGGACGCCGAGCTGGACGCTGTCCGGGCCGCGGCGCAGATTGGCAAGGACGGGAAGTCGACGCCATCCGGCCTGGCCATCATGGCGCTGATCGACCTGGCATATCAAACGGCCCAGCGCATCGGGGATTTGCTCGAGCTGAAGTGGTCAGACGTGAGCGACGAAGGCATCCTATTCCACCCGGCCAAGACGGTGAATAGCAGCGGCGTGCGGATGCTCGTAGAGATGACTCCCGAGTTACAAGCCACGCTGAACATGRCCAAGGGCGGCAAGGTGAAGGCGATCGGCCCCGTGATCAGCACCCAGACGGGCGGCAAATTCACCTATAGCGGCGCCCAGACGGCCTGGAAGCGAGCATGCCAGCGGGCGCTGGAGAGCTATGAGGCTAGCTGCAAGAATGTGGGGAAAGAGCCTGATGCATTACACCTGACGGGTATGCATTTCCATGACCTGCGGGCCAAGGCACTAACTGACAAGGGAAGAACGGAGGGTGCCGCAGCGGCCCAAGCACTCGGTGGGCACACTACGGCTGAGATGACGGCGCACTACACGAAGGCTCGGACACTAGAGCGAGTCACGCCGGTATCGAGAACTCGAATGAACTAGGGCTCAACGACCTGCCTTCCAGGCTACACGTTCCATCTTTATAGGAATGGCTCGCAGGATCTCGTTGATGATCTGGTGGTACTGAACATCTTTATGGAGGTACTGCTCCATCATTTCGATCACTGCCCCCTTCTTCCCGTCTTCAGTTTGCATCAACAATGGAACTATGGCGAAGCGATCACCCTTTTTTCGCTTCTCGGCCATTGCATGGTCAACCTCCGTCGCCAACCAATCTTTATCTTGGAAATGCGGAGTCACGAAAAACACTGCAGCACATGAAGACACCATACCCTCTTTGATTGCGCGCTCGAGATTCGCTCCGGCGGGCATCATGTCCTCATCAAGCCAGGGGTCTAGTCCAATCTCCCTAAGCGTCTTCGCTACGTCCCGGACGATCCCCTTGTCGATAGACTTATGGCTAAGAAAGATCCGCTTCGGACGATCCTGCTCAACTTCTGCCACGTATCTCTCCTTTTCTGCTTCGAACAAGATTGCAGCAGCCTCTTGAACCACACGGACCGCCCGTCCATCGCCTTGCACTGAAAACTCGATGCCCGGCAAAGCGATGACCTTAGGTACGATGAATGAGATTTGCTGCATGACCCGCAGGAAATCCTCGGGCAGTTCCCCTACTCCGAGCAGCGTAGCAGCGTCATCTACCACACCCAGACACGCATCGGCTAGGCCGATCTCTGCCAGCGGACCGGCAATATGCGTCGGAATATGACGTGATGAACCGCCCGAAACGACGAGGAGAGAACCTTGATCACCAAAACAAAAGATCAGATCCCGTTTATGGAGGGGAATGTAGCCTCGCGCTATATCCGGGTGACCACCCAGCATTTGATCCAGATGGCGTTCGATTTCGGCGAGGGTGTCCGAGTAGGGACGAAAGACAACGGTACCAAAGACTTTCGCGTGCGTGTAGTCGGTCCAAGACATCGAGTACCCCTGCTATATGCAGTACATAACAGATCGCCGCAAACCAACCCATACGTCAGCCAACCGGACGGCCGGGATGGCTCGTTGGCAGCCAAGTTAGACAACGCTGCTCAAGTTAGACAAAAGGCCTAGCGAGTAAAACCCGCTAGGCCTTCTTAATACTGGTCGGGGCGAGAGGATTTGAACCTCCGACCACCTGCACCCCATGCAGGTACGCTACCAGGCTGCGCTACGCCCCGAAAGAAAAAGATTATAGCAGAAGCAATTCTCAGCTGGCTAGACCTTAATGCACTTTTTATTCGTGCCGCGCGATCTGCCTGAGTTGCGCGAGCAGGTGCTGGACTTCCACCAGCTCATTGCGCAGGTTGTTGATGTCGAGCGAGAAGACCGGTGCCTCGTCGGCCGGCACCGCTGCGACCACTTCCTGCTCGTCTTCGGCGGGCGCATGGCTTTGCTGGCGGCCTTCGTCGAGGCGATTGCGCGCGCCGTTGATGGTGAAGCCCTGCTCGTACAGCAGATCGCGGATGCGACGGATCAGCAGGACTTCGTG
>NZ_JBFTND010000192.1:0-14370 GCF_056397305.1 Cupriavidus sp. 05N40 | reverse complement strand
GCCGTACACCATGTTGCGAGGCTGCACGTTGGATCGAACGATCTGCGTGCGTCCCTGTGCCTCCGCCGCAAAGCCGTTGTTGGAGCGCGGCTTGAAGATGGCCCCCATCAGGGCGCCCATGGCAAGCGAGAAGGCCAAGTACACAACCGCGGTGATTGCGTAGTAGGCGACCGTCCCCGCGGCCACGCCGACTGCCGCTGCGATAGCAGGAATGATTGCCGGTGGCATGTGCTCTCCCTATACCTTCCACGCGGCTTTCGCCTCGGACGCCGCAAGAAACTCGATGCCGTTCAGACCTTGTGCCGCGATCAAGCCTCCGAGGCACACGGCGAGGGCTTCCCCGTAGGGTGTATCGATCCGCACCACGTCGCCGCGCCCCGCCAGCGCAGGCGGCTGCGGCGCTCCCAGCACCATGGTTGCGATACCAGTCACACCGCTGTTGTCTCGCAGCACGCGACGCGCCCCCTTCTCACTCGCATAGAGGCCGCGCCACCGCGCGCCGGGGTCGGCGCCGGTCATTGCCTCGATCGCGTCGCACACGAACAGGCAGCAGTCACTGTCGCCCCATGAAAAAGCCCGCGCTTGGCGGGCTTCAATGAATGCAGCGAGGCGCCGCGGCCAGTCTTCCAATCGCACCATCAACGTCCCCACATGAGCTGCTTCTCAACCATCTGCGGCGTGTACTCGAGTCCCCGGTCGCCGGGATACCGGCTCTGCTGGTCCTCGTTGTTGTACCGCCGCACCCGCGCCTTGTCCCAGGACACCATCCTTGACTCCGCCGTCACCGTGATCGTCGCGGTGTCGCCCACCTCGGTTGACATGGTGTCCATACGGCCGCTAAAGATCCGCATGGGCTGATAGGCAATCTGCAAGTCCTCGCCCAATGGCGCGAACCAGACCTGACAGGGCTTACCTTGGTACTGTTCCGCGAGCGAGATAGCAATTACCTCGGTCGGGACACCCGAGATAGTCATCCGCACGCCCGTCGCCTCTAAAGTGGCTTGCTCCTGAATCGGCTCGATGCGTCCCAGCATGCCAGCACCGAGCCACGTGTACCCGTTCCAGTCGACGTTGTAGCCGGCGCTGCAAACGCGCAGCGGCTGCGTGAAATCCATCTGCGCGAAGAACAGGTGCGGAACATGCCCCGCCGTGACCGCGGCCGCGGTCGCGATGTCGAGCGCGCGCGTCATGAGGGAACCTCGATGAAGTCCACGGAGAAGGATTCATGCCGCCAGGCCGGCGTGCTCACGAATTCCCACACGTCGCTGGCGAGCCGCATCAGTGCCTTCGGCTTGTCGAGAGTCACTACCGCCAGGTTGGCCGGCGCCTTGCGGAATGGCGGCGCCACCGGAACCGACGCCAGCCCGGCCGCGTCGCTCGTGACGTCCGCCGTCACCATCTTCAGCTCACCGCCCACTTCGAGGAACTCGCCCGCGCGCAGCACGATGGTGGCGGCCGGCCAGTACTTCGTCGGCAGTAGCCGGAAGTCGGAGAGCGCGCCGTTCACCACCGGGTTGCCGTTGATCTGGTAGGACTGGTTGATGAAGTCCAGGATCATCGTCGCGGCCGGCGGCGTCGCGGCGATGTCCGCCACCGGCGAACCGTGGGGCCAGAGGTAGATCCGGCCCGCCATGCCATTGAGCGCGGCCAGCAGCCCCTTCAGGCGTCGCTGCTGTTGCAGGTTCATCGTGGTGAAGGTCAGGCGCGCCTTCCACAGCGCGCCCGGCCGCTCCACGGTCTGCGTCGCCCGGTTCAGCGGCGACGTGAAGCTCTCGGTGTTGGACTGCAGGCCGAACATGGCACTGGACGGCAGGATGTCGTCTGGAAAGGTCAGGATTGCCATGGGTTACCGTTTGGGCGCGAACTGCCCGCCGCGATTGATGCTGTCCAGAATCTGGGCCTTCGTCTGCTGCTGGCTCTGCTGGATCGCGGCGATCACGTCCGCGCGGTCCGTCCGGCTGTCGATGTTGTAGGTGTTGTGAAACTCGATCGACAACGGCGCGGCGGCTGGCGCAGCCTGCTTTGCAAGCAACTGATTCGGAACGACATTTCCGGAAGATGTAGGTACGACGATCTCCGGGCCTTGCTCGCCCACCAGGTACGGCAGCCCCTCTTGCATGCCGCCGCCACCCGCGCGCGTGCTCGCGCTTGCGACCAGGTTGTCCAGCCCGGCCTGCGTTTCCGGCCCGTAGACGCCGCCGACCGACGTGCCCGTCGCATCGCCATAGGCGCCAAGCACCGAATTGCCCAGCGCGCTCAGACCCATCTGGAACAGCCCCGACAGCGCCGCGCGCGTCTGGATCCGGATCAGGTCCGAGATCACCGACTTGGCGAAATCGCTGAAGTTGAGCTTCCCGGTCATTGCGAAGCTGACCAGTGCGTCTTCCATCGACGAGAACGCACGCGAGAACAGGCTTTCCACCTGGCCGGCCACGTTGGCAGCCGAATCGCGGTAGTTTTCCCACGCGCGCGACGCGCCGATGGTCCAATCCGACTGCATGTCCAGGCGCTGCTGGAAGTAGCCGCGCTCGCGCTCCAGCTGCGCCTGCATGGCCGAATCCAGCTCGGAGAGAGAATCCTTGTACTCCTGCGTATCCAGCAGGCCGGACTTGGACGCGCGCTTTGTCAGGGTCTCGCGCTGGCGACGGAACTCTTCTTCCGTGCGCGCCAGGATCTGGTTCAGCTCGCGCGCGTTATCGCCCAGCCCGAGGCTGCCGAGATCCCGGCTTGCCTCCCGGTCGCGTGACGCKGCGTAGGCCGCCACATTGAGCATCACCTCTTTGCGGGAGTCCTCCAGCTTCTTGTAGACCTCGCTGAGCGCCTTCGCGCGCTCTTTCTCGCTGTTGGCGAGCTTCTCCTCGATCTCTTCGACCTTGGCGGCATAGCGCTCGCGCTCGGCGAGTTGCTTCCGGCCGCCGGCGACGTCGGCCTGCTTCTCGGCGATCACCTTCTCGTCGATCAGCGCGCGCTGCTTGGCGTCGAAGCTCTTCTCGATGTACTCGCGCTCTGACAGCAGGCCCTGGTTGCGCAGCGTCTCCAGGTCGGTCAGCTCCCCCTTCAGGATGGCCTCGCGCTGCCGGGCCCTGCCTTCGAGCTGCGCGATCTCGCCGCCCAGGACATTCTGCTGCGCGCTGGAACTGGCGGACTTGCCCGCCTTGTTGTACTTGTCCCAGATCTCCTGCTTGCGCGCGGCCGCCGCTGCGACGGCTTTGTCGTACAGGTCGCTGCCCTTCTCGATGCCGGCGGTGGCCGTCTTAAAGCCGTCGTCGACTTCCTTCAGGTCCTTGTCGCGGTTCTCGGCCTTCGTGAGGTTCTTCCCGTCGGTCAGGAACTTGCGCGTACGCGCCTCCGCCTCATCCTGCTTGCGCTGGTCGACGCCCAGGCCCATCACGTCGGACAGATTCGGCGTGTTCGTCACTCGCTGCTGTTCAGCGACCGCCTGCGCTTCGGCCAGGCGCTTCTGCAGCTGCTGGAGGTTGTAGCCCTTCTGCCCGCGCTGGAACACGTCCAGGCTGGGATCCTTCAGGTCGGCCATCAGCTGGTCGCGCTGCTGCTGCAACCCCTTCAGCGACTGCGCGTCATAGCCGAACGCGTTGACCGGGTTCAGGAAGCGGCCTACAGCGCCTGTGCCGGCGCCGAGCTGCCCCCAGAAGCCTGCGCCTTCCGTCTTCGCGCGCCGGATCGACGACGTCACGTCGTTCATGGCGTCCGTGAGGATGTTCAGCTGGGCAGCGGCGGCCTGGCCGAGCCCGGAGTCGGCCACCGTGCGCTTCAGGTCCGTCCATGCGCTGTCGATGCGCCCGAGGGAGGCCTGCGTGCTGTTCGCCGCTTCCTCCACCGAGCCGGCCAGCTCCTTGCGCAGCTGGGCGGCAAACTTGGGCAGGAAGTCGGACGAGATCACCTGCCCCTGCTCGAGCATCTTGCTCAGCTCGGCCGTCGTGACGCCCACCGCGCGCGCCGCGGTCTGGAACGCGCCAGGCAAGCGCTCGCCGAGCTGGCCGCGCAACTCTTCGGACTGCACCGTGCCCTTGCTGATCATCTGGCTGATGGCCAGCAGCGCGCCCTCCGACTCAGTGGCCGACAGGTGCATGACCGCCGACGCCTCGCTAATGGCGAGGAAGATGTCCCGCGCGCCCTTCCCTTCGAGCGTCGTCTCGCGCGCAGCGGCGGAGAGCTTCACGAAGGAATTGGCCGCGACGTTCAGGTCCAGGCCGAGCCGGTTGGCCTCGTCCCGCAGGAATGACAGATCGCGCGCGCCGGTCGCCGCGTCGCCGCCGTTCGAGAACTTCAGGCCCACGGTGATCTTGTCGACCTGCGCCTGCAGCTCCGCCATGGCGCGGACGGAATCGAACACGCCTTTCGGGATCTCGGCCAGGCCGTCGATCAGCCCGCGCACCGCCTGGCCGACGGCGTTGAGCGCCGTGGCGCCGATGGCGAAGTCCTTCAGCGAGTCCGTGAACGAGCGGTTCTTCTCCTGCAGGTCGTCCATCGAGCGGCCGGCCTGGCGCGCGGACTGGTCGTATCGGTCCAGCGACACGCGCGCGCCGTCGGCTGCCGCACCGGTGCCGCCGATGCCGTCCGACGCCTTGCTGCCGCTGGTGCCGACCTTGTCCATGGCATCGGCCGTGCGCCCCGCCGTCTGGGTCGCCCGGTTGAGCGCATCTTCCCCGCGCTTCAGCCCGGCGGTATCCATGGCGATGCCGAGGGATGCGATGTCCATTTTTCTATGCCTTGGTGCGTTTTGCTGCGGCGGCCAGCACCACAGCGTCGAGGCGGCGGATCGCCGTGATCTGCCAGCGCGCCGGGTGCTCGCCGATCATGCTGAAGAACGCCTGCATGTCGGGGTAGGTGATGGGGGGCAGCCCCATGCCGGCCTGGCGCGTGTTGTTCAGCTCCATGAACCATTCCCAGACCTGGAATCCAGCCGGGGGGAGCACGGGGCCGTCCAGCCCCTCGGGGCGGCGACCGATCTGGCGCGCCACCGATTCGAGGTTCTGCCTGACGGTCGACCCATCAGGCAAGCGCTCGTCCAGCGCCGCCTGATGCTTCGCGTATTCAACGATCTCGGTCGTCAGGCCTTCAAAAAATTTCCCGACTCTGCCGCGGCGGCGTAGACCTGCGCGCGCGCCTCCGGGTTGACGGTGTGCAGCAGACGCGCGTTCTCGGGCGTGCACGGCTCGTCCAGGCCGCGCCAGCTGATCGTGCGCAGCACGGCGCCCTCGATCGCGCGGGCCTCGTCGTCCTCCACCGGATCGGGCCCGAGGGCCTCGCCCTTCTTGGCCGCCACGAAAGCGCGCTCGCGCCGCTCGTTGATCTGCTTGCGGTTGGCCGCCTTCACCGTGTCGGAGTGGTCACCGCGCACGGTAATGAAGACCCCCAGGCCTTCGCCGCCGGAACTCTTCAGCTCGAACTCGAAGCCTGTTTCGCTCGCCTTGACCAGGTTGAGGGATGCGATCGAGCGCGACGGCGCGGTCGTGTTCTGTTCCATGTTCCATTGCTCCAAAAAGATGCGGGCCAGCACAATTGCCGGCCCGCGAACTGCCCATGGGTGGGAGCTCTGTCCCGACCGCTCGTCTTACGCGAGCGAGTCCTGCACCGAGATGGTGGTCTTCTCGCTGGACGTGCCGGCGCCGCCGTTGATGGCCAGCAGTGCCTGGTAGCTGAAGGTCTGGATCAGCGCCTTCTCGCCGTCGTCCTTGCCTGCGCTGCCCAGCTTCACGCGCGCCATGTTCAGCCCGATGAAGTCGGCGGCGGCCGCGCCGCTGGTGGTCAACACCGCACCGATGGCCATCTCGGTTTCATTCACGAAGGCGTCACGCAGCACGCCATCCTGGAAGTAGGCCGTGAACTGGCCAGTCACCACCACACGCCCCGGGAACAGGTCCGGCAGCGTGTTCTGGCCGACCACCGGGTCGCCGGTCAGGTTCGCATTGATGGACGCACTCAGGCCGGTGACGAGGCCCACCGGCGCACCCGAGGCGAGCAGCACGCCGTTCACCGCCGCGACCGTGCCGGCCGTTGTTTCCACCGCGGGCGCCGTGAAGTAGGCCGAGGTGCCCGCGACCATGTCGAGGCCCTGCACCTGCGCTGCCACCGTGGCCATGCCGGTCGCCGGCAGGTTGATGTCGAGCTGCGCCAGCTTGCAGTCGACGAAGCGCTCGGACTGCGCGATGTCCGCGAACCAGTGTTCGAACGTCAGGTACTTGTCCAGATGCCCACTGGTCGGCACGAAAGTCTTCTTGCCCGGCACGGTGACCGTGGCGCTGGCAATCGGGCCCTCGGCGACGAGCGCCACGCCGTTCAGCGGCATCACAGTCAGCGCCAGCGCGGTCAGCGACAGCACCAGCAGGTTCTTGTTGATGTTGGCCGCGTTGAAGCCGCCAGCGGTCAGGCGCACGACGTCGCCAGCCTTGATCCCATCGGTCAGGTAGGAGCCGGCCGCGCGCGTGACCGTGTAGGTCTGCACGTTGCCCAACACCGAGCCCAGCGCAATGGTGATGCTGGCGCCGGCGATGGCCGTCACAGCGGCGAAATCGCGGCGCAGGATGGCTGCGAGCATGTCGGCGTAGGTGCCGGGCGAGATCTCGCCGTTGACCGTGCCGCCCACGCGGCGCACGCCGTGCCGGAAGTCGGAGATCTGCTGGTCGGACCGGATCTCGTTGGACTGGTAGGTGTCCTTGGTGAGCGACAGGTCCGAGGTGACGCGGCGCAGGATCTGCCCCCCGCTCGTGCCAGCCGCCACGCCCTGCCCGGACTGCACCTTGTAGCGCAGCTGCTTGAACAACCCCTTTGCGTTGGGCATTTTCTTGCTCCAAAAAAGAAATGCCCCGCGCGAGGCGAGGCGTTGATGATGCTGGCCGGCGTCAACCCGAGACGCTGGCGAAGAATGGGATGCTGATCGGCACGCGCCAGCGGTCGCCGTCCTGGTAACCGTCGGCGATGGCCGGCGTGCGCTCGATGATGACGTCGAGGCCCGGATCGAGCTGGTACACCTGGTTCACGAAGTCGAGCACCATCGAGGCGCCGTCCGGGAAGACGTGGATGGTGGTGCCGCGCTTGAACCAGTCACGGACCGCGGCGGCGCGCGCATCTGCGGCGGCCGGCCCAGTGCCTTGCGGATACATCAGCGAGACCTGGAACACGCCCACCTCACGGTAATAGCTGCCGAAGGCTGGATTCTCAGGCGCGCCCCATAGCAGGTGCACCTCTTGATACGGCGTGCCCGGCGGGGGCTTGAACGAGACGTTCTGCCAGGCGGTGGCCAGCGCCGGGGCCATGGCGTTCAGCCGCGTCTCCAGGCCCTTGCGCACCAGTGCATTGCTCATTGCTTCAGATCTCCCACCGCGCGGGTCAGGTACTGGTCGAATTCGGTCAGGGTGATGCGCACCATGCCGGCGGGCGCCTGCTGCGAATGGCCGTACTCCAGCGGCACGGCATACGGCAGATGGTTGATCAGGTAGACCGTCTCGCCGACCTGGAGATGCGAGAGGTCCAGCGCGGCGGCCGAGATCGTCGACGTGCCGGCGCGGTCCACCAGATCGAGCGTCTTGGGTGCCAGCGCGTACTGCACCTGCCAGTTGCCGCGAAAGCGCCCCGTGTCGACTGGCGACTTGAGCACCAGGCTGCTCAGGAGGTCCAGCCCGACCTTGCGCACCACCTGCTGCTGATTGCCTTTGGCGCGCTCCACGAAGGCGGCGAACTTCCGCCGGAACTCGTCGTTCTGGGCCATGGTCAGCGCCTCACGTGCAACTCGTACAGCACCGGGGTGCCGGCCGGGTTCACCGCCTTCACGTTCTGCACCTGCCACGTGTCGGCGCCGTCGATCACCAAGTCGCCAGTGACAGGCAGCGGCACGGCGGCGGGCGACATCAGGCACTGCTTGTCGCCCACCTGGATCACCGTGTCGGCGAGGAACGTCTGGCCGGCGGCCAGCAGCGCATAGTCGAACAGAGCGCCGGTCGCGGGATAGTCGGCGGTTGCCGGCTGGGCCGAGCTCGAGCCCGGGTCATAGGTGCCGGCCGTCACGCGGCGCAGCACCAGCGCCTTGCCGAACTCGCGCAGCAGCTCGTCGGCCATCGCGGCCATTTCATCGTAGATCGTCATACGCGCAGGAGCGGGACATTGCCGCCCGTCACCAGCAGCAGCGGGCGCAGCAGGCCGTCGACCAGCGGATAGCGCACGCGGCCGTCGTTGCGCTGGGCGCCGTATTTCTTGGTGATCGGGCCGACAGTCGTCTCGGTGACCTGGTCGGGCTTGACGTCCGCAGCCAGCGGCCCGGCCAGCGCGCGCAGCGCCAGCTCGCACACTGCGTCCTTCACGCGCTTCGGGATGCCAGTCACGCCAGCGCGCGGCCATTCCAGCGCCTGCGTGGTGCCGGCCGCCTGCCCCTGGAAGCGATACATGCTGTCCGCGTAGGCGGTGGCGTTGATCAGCTTGGCCTCTTTGGCCGTGGCGCTGGCCCAGGCGGTATTACCGCGATCCGCGTGGTAGGCGTCAGCCTCGGCCACGCTCACGTAGCTATTAGCATCGGGCTTGCCGGTGCCGTCTTCGACAACGATTGCCATGTTCGTTCCTTCATCAGCTCACCAGAGCCGCCCCGTCAGAAGCGGCAATGGTCAGCAGACGCTGATCAGGCGGGATCCTTCAGCACCTTGTCGGCCTCGGGCTTGGCCGGTCGGTACTCCGGCTTCAGGGTGACCTTCGGCACCTTGTCGGCCTCGCCGGTGCGGTCGTCGGTCACGTTGGCGTCGATGATGCGCAGGCCAGCGCGGCGCGCCTCGGCCTTCACGTCCTGCTCGTAGCGGAAGAACGGGCCCGCCAGATACCAGATGTCGTTCACTTCTTTTTCCATGGTCGCTCTCGTCAGTGCGATGGCCAGGCCCCGAAGGGCCCGGGGTCATCAGTTCTTGGACTGGTCGCCGATGGCGATCACGCCGGCAACGTCCTTGATACTGGTCACGATCTGGTCCCAATTGGTGCCAGTGGCCAGCGCCGCGTCCGACGGCGACTTGCCGCCGTTGGCCTCGTCCCACGTGAAGCCCTTCAGGCCCAGCGCGAACGAGTAGTCGATCTGCATCGTGGTCTCGATGCGCGTCTGGCCGTTGGTGGTCTGGATGTTCGTGATGACGTCGCTGCCGTCATGCACGATCGCGGCCGAATCCACCAGGCCTAGCACCTTCTGCTTGTTGGGCGTGCCTGCCTGGTACAGCGCCGGCGCATCGGTGACGATGTGCGCGCGGCCCAGGATGTCGATCACCTGCACGCCACCGGCCGCGTACAGATTCTGGGCGTTGGTGAGGTTCTGGCCGATCAGCTTGTGATAGACCTCGCCGGTCATCACGTTGGCCAGGATCAGCGGCGAGCGGTCGCCGAACTTGGCATAGGTGCTGTTCAGCACGCCCTGGCTGATGCCGGCAGTCGCGCTCACGTCGTTGGTGACCGCAGCGACGTTGCTCAGGGCCGCGACCAGCGACGCGATCGCGGTGTTGAGCTGGTCCTGCAGCAGCGCCTCGGCGAAGTTGCGGCTGGCCACCTCGATGCCTTCGGCGCTCGGCTTCTCCAGCCACGTCATCTGCGACGGCTCGTAGCGGATCGGGCCGAAGCCGCCGGCGATCTTCACCGACGAGCGCTTGAGCTGCGTCAGGTCGGTCGCCGTGGCGGCGGCCTGCGCGGCGTAGCGGTTCACGCGGCGGCGGGCCGAGTGGATCGACGCGAAGAACGATTCCTGCAGGAAGTCGCCCTCGAAGCCGTCCGTGGTCAGCCGGATGGTGCCGCGCGATGCGGCGTTGAACTTGTCGACTTCCTGCGCCAGCGTCTCGATGATCGCGGGCATGAAGTACTTGTTGAAGACCTGCATTTGCGACAGGGACATGATTCAAGACCTCGCTATTTCTGAAGTTCGGGATACTTGGCGGCGAGGGCTGCCTTGCGCTCTTCGCGCGTGCCGCCCATGTTGCCCGCCGGGGGATTGTTGTTGCCGTTGCCACCGGGGGCACCGCCCCCACCGTTCGCAGGCGCCGCAACGAAGTGCTTGCCTTGGTCGCTGGCCGCCCACTCCTTGACGTGATCGCCGAGCGCCTTGTCGCCGATCACCGCCGCGCCGTCCTTGATCGTGGCCGCGCCCTTCAGCAGGGCCTTGGCCGCGTCCATGAACTGCGGGGCGACGCCGGACTTCGCCAGCGCGTCGGTCAGGCCGCCGTCGATCAGGTGCTGCGACAGGGCGCCGTCCTTCGTGGCCAGGTCCTGCGTCAGCTTCTCGACCGTCTTGGCGCCGTCCTTCACGGCCTTGTCCAGCTTGGCCGTCAGGTCCTCGATCTGCTGCTGTAGAGCGGCGTGCTCTGCCGGGTCGATCTCGGCGCCTTTGGCCTTCACCTTCAGCGTCTTGACCTCGCCCAGCAGCTCGCGGTTCTTGGCGCTCAGCGCCTCGGTCGCGGCAGCCGTCACTTCCTCGATCAGTGCGATGACCTCGGGGTCTTTGCGGTCCAGTGGCATGGTTTCCCTCAGGGATGGGTTGCGGGGCTCGGCCCCAATGAAAAACGCCCGCGCGGCTCGGCCGGCGGGCGTCGGTTATTCGTACTTGGCGCGCAGCTGCACCAGCGTCAGCGGATTGCCGCGCTGGTCGAGCAGCTGCGCCAGCGTGATCTTTCCAGTGCGCCACATCTCGGCGCGGCCCTTGCCGAGCGCCTCGTCCTGGAACGCCTTGCCCTTGCCGGCGAGGAAGTCCGAGAACGAGAGGTCGGCAGCGACCTGCCCGTCCATGCTGGCGCGCGTGCTGGGCGAGAACTCGTCCGCATCCAGCCCCAGCTCACGGAACGACCGCAGGAGCGGGATGATCGTGCTCCGGCAGTTGAAGTGCCGCGGCGGCCCGCCGTTGTAGGGCAGCACGGTGCCGTTGATTGGCTTGCCTTGCAGGTCCCACGACGCGCCCGAGTAGGCGATGCATATGTCCGACGTGCGGCCGTCCAGCGTGCTGACCTGCTGCTTGCCCTTCACCAGGCTGTCGTTCTCTGCCCACGTCAGCTCGCGCGCACGGTTGCTGACCGTCTGCACCGCCGTGCGCACCAGCGCCTCCGCATTGCGCCGGCTGGTCTCGATGACGCCGGTCAGGCCCTTGCGCGTCGAGCCACCGATGCGCTGCACGATCTTGGCGTTGGTCTCGCCAGCGGCCACGCCCATGCGGATCTCGTTGACGAAGCGGAACGCGGTGTCGCCAGCCTGCCGCGCCAGCCAATCGCCCAGCGGCGCGCCCTGGAACAGGCCGGTATCCACCAGCGCGCGCAGTGTGACCGTGGGCGCGAGCGACTGCATCAGGTCGACGCCAACGGCGCCGTTCGTGCTCGACAGCACCCACTTCGTCTCCTGCTGGCCCAGATCCTTCAGATCGCCGAACAGGTCGCCCTGCATCTGGTCGTAGCTGTCGGACACCAGCCCGCGCACATCGGAGAGCAGGCGATTCAGCCGGTCCTTCTGGAAGTCGGTCAGCGCTCGGGCGCCGATCTTCTTCTCGACGTCGGCGAGCAGGCCTTCCATCACCGTCAGCACGAGGTTGGACTCGTGGCCGATCACACGATTCAGGTCCAGCTGCCGGGAGACAGCTTGCGCAGCCAGGATCTCCGAGAGGTTGCGCGGCATGGGTTACTCCCCGCCAGCCGGGGGCGTGGCCGAGCGCGGCGCCAGCGCAGGCATGCCGGCATCGATCCGCGCCCGCTCGTCGTCCGCCGTGGTGCCGTCGGCCACCACCTCACCGCGCACCAGGTTGTCGAACAGCGATTCCCAGCTGATCGCCCCCTGCATCCACGCAGCCACCAGCGCCGTGATCTCCTGCGCAGTGAGGCCGGTGGGCAGGAAGTCGGTGTTCAGGCGCGCGCCGACGTCACCGCCCTGCCCCATCCAGTCGCGCATCCACTCCAGCGCGCGGGTGATCGCCGCGCTGGCCGCGTTGGCCACCGAGGCCAGCACGCTGTTCTCGCCGGATCGGTGGATCTCGGCTGTCTGCGCGGCCTCGGCTTGCTTCTTCTCCTGCGCCAGCATGCGCGCGCCGAGCGTCACCATCATCTCGATCTTGCCCTGCAGCGCGTCCTTCAGCTGCGTCAGGCCGGCGCCCTGAAACTCGAGGTAGAACGCATTGGCGCCCTGTTCGGGCAGTACCCACACCTCGCCCGAGCCGATGGACCACATCTCATTGCTGACCGTGCCGTCGTCATTCACGCCCTGCGACGAGTGCCCGGTGATGACAGCGGTCGGCAGGCCGGTGAAGTGGAGGCCGTGCTCATAGTCGGCCGTGCCGCGGTAGTGCGACAGGTTGACGTTGACCAGGTCCAGCATCGGCGGCTTGGCCACCACCCAGCTGATGCCGTTCGGGTTGCAGATCACGAACGGGATGAAGCCCATCGGCTTGCCCTGCATCAGCGGGAAGATCTCGCTCACCGGCACGTTCTGTGCGATGTCGGGACGGTACAAGCGCACGCGGTAGACGCCGTCGAGCAGGTCCAGCACGCGGTATTGCGGCTTGGACTCCACCGTGAACTCGTCGGTCCGCACCTCGACCGACTCGACCAGCACCACCTGGGTCAGCACGGTCTGGTTGCCTACACGGCCGGTCGACCAGTTGATGATCGCCTCGGTCGTGTACACCGCCGCGAACGGGCGCAGGCCCATGCTCTCGGCCTGGCCGACGGTGATCGCGCCGTTCTGCTGCGTCGGATAGTCGACCAGCAGGCCGAAGCGGCCCACCTGCAGCAGCTCGTCCACGACGCGCTCGCAGAGCGTCAGCAGCGGCGTGCCGGCGCTGTCGGCGTCGTCTTGCACCGCGGCCATGCCAGCGGGCAGCTCCAGTGTCGGCGGCCGGCGGAACACGAGGCCGGTCAGCGCCTCCAGCGTCCGGCCAGTGGCGTTGTAGAGCATGGCGCGCATCTTGTACGCGCCATACGCGTCGTCGTCCTGGCCCGACAGTTTCGGCAGGTAGACCTCGCCCTTGGCATGCACGGCTTCCTCGCCCTTGACCAGGTCGCGGCACTTCTGCCACTTGGGCAGGGCCGCGGTGTAGTCGGGGTGCTTGGTGTCAACGGGCATGTCAGGCGCCTTGGAGCTTCGTGCGTTGGGCCGTCGGTTTGACGATCGGCCACAGGTTGACCAGCGGATAGCCGCCGGCGTCGTTCGGGTGGTCGTGCCCGGTAGTCTTGTCGGGCTCGCCGTTCTTGTCGTAGGGCTGCTGCTCCAGCGCCTCGGTGTAGACCGGGCACAGGTGCGTGTTGACCAGCAACCGGCGCTCGCCCTGGTCGTTCAGGATCAGGGCATTGACCGACGAGACGCGATCCTTCACCGCCGGGTTGGTCGTGCCCACGCGCACCAGGAAGCCAGCCGCGCGCAGGATGGACAGGTCCGACTCGCTGGCACTCTTGCTGCTGGTGGCGCGGCCGCTGGCGTCCGGGTAGATCACCACGTTGTGGCCCTTGTCCCGGTACCGTTCCTTCAGCAGGCGCGCCATCTCCGGCGTGTCGCGCACGCCAGTCAGCTCGGCCACCGCGCGGGGCCGGCCACCACGGATAACGTAGATGATCGCGGCCATCTTCAGCACGTTGAAGTCGAGGCCCACATGCAGCGGCTCGCCCTCCGCCATCGCCTCGTCGGTGTGGTTCAGCGCCGGTTGAACTCGGCATAGACGCTGCCGGCCGTCAGGTTGACGAACTGTCCCTTCAGGTAGGCCGCGATCAGCTGCGCCGGGTAGGACGAGCGGAGCGACGAGATGTAGTCGTCCGGCAGGTTCTTGGCGTTCTCGTAGGTGCTGGCTTGCACCAGACCGTAGAGCGCGCGCAGCTCGGGCTTCTCCCGCACCGCTTTGACGAACTGCTCGTAGACGAACTTGAAGCCCTCGGGCGTCGTCGTGACGTCGATGCCGTTCAGCAGCCCGGGCGCGACCTGGCGCATCCGCGCGATGATCTTGCGCCACGCCGTCTCTGCCTCGATCTTGCGCATGACGTCGAGCTCGTCGACCAGCGCCTTACCGATCTTGAAGCCGACGATCTTGCCCGGGTCGTCCATCGACCGGCAGATGATCGTGGTGCGGTACCGGCGCCCGCTGTACAGGTGAACCTCCTTGTTGGAGGTGTTCACCTTCGCGATCAGGCCCCAGTCGGCCGCCACTTCCTCGATCGTGGGATAGAAGATGTCCCGGATCTGGCCGTAGGTCGGCGCGAAGTAGCCGGCATTGATGCGCGGGAACTCCCATGCATGCCGGCACAGCCCGGCGCCGCCCACCCACGTCTTGCCCGAGCCGAAGCCCGCCACGAACGCCTTGAACTTGTGCGGCAGCGCCAGGAAGCGCGACTGCGGGACGTTGAGGCTAGGCATTGGGCTCGGGCTTGCTGGCGT
>NZ_JBFTND010000191.1:0-14414 GCF_056397305.1 Cupriavidus sp. 05N40 | reverse complement strand
CAGCAACCTTATATTGCTTGCCGCCGGTTTTTACGACCGCGTACATTGTCGAACCTCTCGATGTGAAATAAAACGCCGAAAGCCAATGCCAGCTTGCCCTGGCGCCCGTTCGCCCCGCGTGGTGCGGGATGAAGCCGGCAGCCCGGACAGCCCAATTGGCGCCGGTTATCTCCCGCCGGCGCAACCGCAAACAACGCAAAGCGGCCGGAGGAAACCCGTGATTCTATATGAGATCCGGGAAAAGTACAAAGAAAACAGGCACATAGCTAGCCCGGCGCCGCCGGGCGCACATTGTGCCGGCGAGCGGGAGGTGGCGGCTCAGATCAGGTCGGCCAGCAGGAACCCCGCCAATGCGGCGAAGGCGGCCCACCAGGCGGTGCGCCGCAGCCGGCGGCGCGAAGCGGCATCTCGATCGGTCATGCCCGCATTATAGGCCGCGGGGCGGCTCGCCGGACCCGCTGGCCCGCGGGCAGCAAGCCGCCTGCGACGTGGCGGCACCCCCCGTTCAGGGGACATACATACACCCGCATCGCTTATAATCGGCGGGTTTTGCGTAACGGTGAACATCTTGTCCCAGTCTTCCGCCACTGCCTTGCTTGCCCCGGTCGCTGCCGACATGCGCGCCGTTGATTCGGTTATCCGCCAGCGCCTCGCTTCGGAAGTGCCGCTGATCGAACAGATCGGCGAGTACATCATCAGCGCGGGCGGCAAACGCCTGCGCCCCGTGATCCTGCTGCTGTCCGCGCGGGCCTTCGGCTACGACGGCCATCGTCACCACGACCTGGCCGCGGTGGTGGAGTTCATCCACACCGCCACCCTGCTGCACGACGATGTCGTCGACGAGTCCGAGCTGCGCCGCGGCCGCGAGACCGCCAATGCGGTGTTCGGCAACGCCGCCAGCGTGCTGGTCGGCGACTTCCTCTACTCGCGCGCCTTCCAGATGATGGTGGACGCCGGCAGCATGCGCATCATGGAGATTCTCTCCAACGCCACCAACGTGATCGCCGAAGGCGAGGTCCTGCAGTTGCTGAACATGCATGACCCCGACGTCACCGTGGAGCGCTACCTGCAGGTGATCCGCTACAAGACGGCCAAGTTGTTCGAGGCCTCGGCCCAGCTCGGCGCCGTGCTGGCCGGCGCCGACGCCGCCACCGAGGAAGCCGCCGCCGAATACGGCCGCCGCATCGGCACCGCCTTCCAGCTGATCGACGACATGCTGGACTACACCGCCAGCGCCGAGCAGATGGGCAAGAACGCCGGCGACGACCTGCGCGAGGGCAAGCCCACCCTGCCGCTGCTGCATCTGATGGAGCATGGCACCGCCCAGCAGCGCACGCTCGCCCGCGAAGCCATCCTGCAGGGCGGCACCGAGCACTTCGATGCCGTATTCGCGGCGATCCACGACTGCGGCGCGCTGGAAGTCACCTTCCAGGCCGCGCAGCGCGAGGCCGAGGCGGCGGAGAAAGCCGCCCGGCTGTTCCCCGAATCGCCGCTGAAGCAGACGCTCATCGACCTGTGCGCGTTCTCGCTGCAACGCCAGTCCTGAACGCGGAACACACGGAATGCGCAGCTACCCCTTCCCAAGCGGAAAAAAGGCTGCTAAACTTTTGTTCTTTCTCGCAGCAACAATATTTCTGGCGCGGCGATAAAAACAAAACGGGGTGTAGCTTAGCCTGGTAGAGCGCTACGTTCGGGACGTAGAGGCCGGAGGTTCGAATCCTCTCACCCCGACCAAATCAAGAGCCTTGATTTACAATGGAAACGTTGTGGATCAAGGCTTTTTCATTGCTATGTCTCATGTGGGTGTTACACAAGCCGGAGATAATCAGGCCATGTGTACTCATCTTTCCAAGCGCGGCTCCCGCTACTACGTCCGCCGCAGAATCCCTACTGATTTAGTCCAGCATTACGGGCGCATGGAGATCATGCGGGCCTTGGGCACGTCCGACCGCCGAGAGGCCGAACGCCTCTGCCGCGTTGCCGGTGCGGCCCTTGATGCCGAGTTCGAACAGGCTCGGGCCGGGCTGGCTGCCGCCGCAACCGCTGGCGCTGTCGATACCCCGCCCGCCGCACCACCTGCCCCGCAGATCGACGTTGACGCCGTCGCCTCCCGAACCCTCGCCGCTATCCGCCGCCGCCGTGATGACGCACTTGCGCGGGGGCATGAGGCCGTCACGGACTTCATGGATCGGCAGCGCTGGGGCTTGATCACACAGGAAGCGGTCCTAAATGGGGAACTGGACCCCCATCACCCGCCGTCCGTCCATGAGGCCCACAGGAACGCGCTACGGGCCTTTCTGACGGGTGACGGCAGCGTGCGCAGCGTGTCCGCACCTCCCGTGCCGGAAGCGCCTGCCGCGCCGTCTAAGGGGCCAGGGACGCCCCTCCCGCAATTGGTGGGCAAGTGGGCGGCAGAACGTAACCCCGATACCCGTACCATCAGCATCCAGAACCGCGTAGTCCGTCGCTTCCATGATCTTGTCGGGAAACTCCCCGTTGAGCAGATTGAGCGGCGGCATGTCGTCCAGTTCAAGGACAAGCTACTCGACTTGGGGCAGACCGCGACAAACACCAACAAGCAGCTTACGAACCTAAGCACCTTGCTCAACTATGCGGCAAGCAATCTGCTACTGCCCGCGAACCCGGCGTCTGGCGTCAAGGTACTGGAACAGAAGCGGGCCAAGGAGGCGCGTCTTCCGTTTGACTTGCCTGCGCTGACCTCCATCTTCGACGGGCCGGTTCATGCCCAAGGGGCACGGCCCCAAGGTGGAGCGGGCGAGGCGGCGTACTGGCTACCGCTGCTCGGGTTGTTCACCGGTGCCCGGCTCGAAGAACTGGCGCAGCTTCGGCCCGAAAACGTCTACCCGGAGTCGTACCGCGACTCAGACGGGACAGAGCGCACGGCATGGGTTATCGCCATCACGGACAGGGGAGAGGGTCAGGGGCTAAAGAACGCTGCCAGCCGCCGCCGAGTGCCAGTACACGCCGAGTTACAGCGGCTTGGGTTCATCAAGTACGCGCAGCAAGCCAAGGGCCGGGAACGCATCTTCCATGAGCTACGCCCCGACACGATGGGCGCAGAGAGCGGCAACTGGTCCAAGTGGTTTGGCAAATACCTGCGAAAGGTCAAGGTCACAGACAAGCTGATGGTCTTCCACAGCTTCCGGCACAAGTTCAAGGATGCCGCACGGGAGGCAGGCATTGCAGAGGATGTGTCCGATGCGCTGACCGGGCACAGCAACGGAAGCGTGGCCCGGAACTATGGTGGGGTGAACTACCCGCTTCGGCCACTGGTAGAGGCAATGTCGCAGTACAGGATACCGGGCTTGGTGCTGCCCGCGCCGCGCTGATTCCGAGTGCCGCTTGCAGCGCCCTGGGCCGGTGGCACAATTGTCGCGGCCCCCAACAACTCGGGGCACACAATCTGCACCGAGGACCGGAGCGCAAAGCACCCATTACCTGTGCATCCACTTTCAGAAGGATGACAACGAATGGGCACGCTCGTTAAGCGCACAAACAGCAAGGGCATCGTCACGTATCAAGCCAAGATACGCCTCAAAGGCTTCAAGATCATTTCACGCTCCTTTCCCAGCCGGGAGGAGGCAGAGGCGTGGCTGCGGGCCACTGAGCCTGAACTGAGGGCGCGTTCGCGTGAAGCCGCCAGAGAACAAGCCCACGTAAAGCTAATAGCTGAGTTCAAGCAGCGTCCGCGTATTGTGGCCGACTTGCTGCATCGGAACCTGCACGAGGAGACTGCCCACAAGAAGGGAGCAGAGGCCGAGGTCAACCACACGCGCAGCATCCTGAAGTACCCACTCGCCCGCGTCCACCTTGAGAACCTCACTCGTCGGGACATCAAGGAATGGACGGAGCAGCGGCTACAACATGTCGCGCCAAGCACAGTCAACCGGGAACTGAACATCCTCAACGCGGTGTTCAAGCTGGCCGTCTATGAGTGGGATGTAGCCCTCTGCAAGAGCGTCCTGATTTCCGTTCGCCGCCCCAAGAACCCACCGGGGCGCGTGCGCCGACTATCTCCGCCCGAGGAGACAGCCCTGCGGCGGGCAGGCGAGGAGACGCGGAACCCCTACATCGTTTCGATCTTAGACTTAGCACTAGAAACTGCCATGCGCCGTAGCGAGATACTCGACCTTCAGTGGAATCGCGTCAGCCTCGCCCATCGGTCAATCCAACTCATCGCGACGAAGAACGGCACGCCGCGCGGCGTCCCTCTGTCCAGGCGCGCAATGGAGGTGCTCATCGCTCTGAGGCGAGTCGCCGCCCACGAACTCGGCGGCGCTGGAGAACTCGACTCCGGCCCCGTCTTCCCCGGCCTCACGGTCAACGCATTCAAACTCGCGTTCACACGCATGGTGAAGCGCGCCGGGCTGGAGAACTTCCGTTTTCACGATCTGCGCCACGAGGCCACCAGCCGGCTCTTCGAGAAGGGTCTGTCACAAATGGAGGTGGCGACGATCACGGGCCACAAGGACATACGAATGCTGGCTCGGTACACGCACCTGCAAGTCAAAGACTTGGCGGCCAAGCTGGACTGATTCAGCAGTCATGCGGCGCGGGCCAGCTTGATCTTACAACGGGGATAGTTCCTGCAACCCCAAAACGGCCCGCCCTTCCCTTCGCGCTCAACCAACTTCACCCCACAGGCGGCGCATGTCGGCGTCCAGTAGTCGCCCTTGAATGCCTGCGCCAGCAACGTCGCCTGCTTGTAATGATCGAGTGCCCGAATCCGCTCAACAATGGCATCCCCGTCAAGCAATTGAATACCGGCCCGCTCGGCCGACTCCTGCACAGGCCGCCCGACATAGCCGGACAGTGACCAGAAGACGCCTCGCTTCACCTTATGCTCATGCATAACGCCGCCGAGGGCGCGGACCTGCTCCACCTTCACCGGCTTGTTCCATGCCTTGCATTGGACGACAGCCACCGGAGTCTCAAGCCCCGCCTTGTACAAGGTGGCATCGATCCCGCCGTCCGGGCCGTGCGGGACAGTCTTGACGGTGAACCCCATTGCCTCGTAGTACCCGACGCAAAGTAACTCGAATCGCTTCCACTCTAGGAGTCGGAGCGCATCAAGGGACCAACTATTGACTTCCGGACGTACTGGCTCCGCTACCGCCTGTGCCGCACCATCGACGCCCTGCCTCAACATGTCCCTCACGGTGTCAGCGGGCGAGACCTTCGACGCGGGCCTGGAAGGCGCTTGAGAGCTTCGAGCAGTCTGTGCACGCCGCGCCTTGGGCGATGGCTTGAGTGGCGTGGTCGCTCCTTGGCTCTGCCGTCGCTCGCGGATGTAAGACAAGAGCGCGATGAAACAGAGTAGCGTCGCCGGAATCCAGGCTAACCCTCGGCTCATCATGGCAATACCGAGTAGGTACGGATTCGCCGCGAACATCGAGGGCAGAAGCCCATAGAGGGCGATGTAGCTGGCTATGGCAAGCATGATGGACACCCACCAAGGGGCATGCAGCAATACATCGCTCAACGCCGCCTCTTTTCTCCTTCGACCCATTGCCCCTACCTCTTATTGTTCTGTGAGCGGCGCGATAGCGCTGCAGACGCGGATGAAACGCGCGCCTGCTGCAAATCTACCCGAGAATGTTGCGCGCTCGCGTTGTGCAGCCCCAACACCCCACTACAGGCGGGTGGCAGCCGCCCATAGTGGTAAGGGCTTACTGGCTGCTCAGCTAGAATCTCCGAATCGGATGTCGCACGAGGGTTCGCACGATGGCAACGTCACCAAACAATGGCTACAAGCCAATTCTGGACATGCTCGACCAAGTGCGAAAGGCACAAGATGGCGGGGCGACGATAGCCGCACTGGCGATGGTCTACGTCGGTATTGACACGATGGCATGGCTCTCGCTCCCTGTGGGCACGGAGAAACAGGGTAGGACGGACTTCTATCGATGGGTAGACTCCTACCTAAAAGCGGATGCGACCGGGGCATACCAATACGCCGGCAAAGACGTGTACGCTGCCCGTTGCGCCGTCCTGCACCAGTTCTCTACAGTTGCCGATCTACACCGCCAGAAAGCGCCGCCGAAGAAATTCGGCTACCTTGACAATGGGCCGCATCGAACGGATGGCGGTGATCTCGTCTTGATAAGCGTGGCCACGCTCATCCGAGACTACTTCCGAGCCGTCGCAGCATTCACTAGCGCTGCACAAACGGATGCTGCACTCAAGGCGAGAATAGACAGCCGGATGGATGAACTGCTGAATACAACAGCACTAGCTTGAGTCGGGCCGCACTGCGCCCAGTGAAGGGCGACCCTCTCACACCCTTCCCCGCAAATCTAGGCCGCACGATGACTGACGGATTTCCTTCGGGAAGAGAAACCCGCCAGCTTCCATCTGTTGGAGTCGCTCTATTAGTCGGTTATACCAGCCCTGCGCATGGCCTCCTTGCGGCGGTCCTCGAACGTTGGGTCGAGGCCGGGATTGGTGCCCGGAGCGGGTGTCTTCCGGGTCCCCTTCTCCTTGGTCAGTCGGGTAATCTCATCAGCCACCGGCTGCGGCATGAGATTCACGATGGTCGGCCCCTGTAGCGCGGCCTTCGTGTCGTCCTTCGGGAACATGAACACGGTGAGCACGCCGTTGCCGACTTGCCGACCACTGCGGATGACGTACTCCTTCGGGTCGAAGTTCGCCATGTCGCCGCCCTTCGCCTTCACGCCGGCAGTGAGTTGCGCGTCGATGACGTTCTGCACGGCGGACTGGTACACCTGAGTGGACTGCACACCGCCGCCCGGGATGATCCGRTTGACTGCGGCGTTCAGCGACGATTCGCCCTGCACGTTGTGCTGCGCGGGGATGATCGTGCCTGGCAGCAGGTCGGCGTTCTTGATCGTGTCGGCCAGCTTGATCTTGGTGGCCGTCTCAAGCGGCACGTTGTACGCCGTGGCGTAGCGCACCGCATCCGGGGCCACCGTCTTCGCAAGGTTGGCTACCACCTCGTCCGTCAGCTTGTACTTGGTAAGCTGGCCGGGACCCATGAACGGGACGACTTGCTTGAGCCAGCCGGGGTTCTCCGCAGAGATCACCGACCGCACCGCCTTGCGCTCGTCCGAGGTGGGCGACAGGTCGGCGCGACCCTTCTGTAGCGCGGTGCGGAACTCGACAACGCCCTTCGGGTCGTTCAAGTCCACGCCGCTGCTCAGGAAACCGGCCACCTTCGCCGCCTTCTCCGCGCCGAGGTAATTCGTCAGTGCCTCCGGGCCGTTCTCGCCGGACTTGTACAGTTCAGCGGCCCAGCCCAGCGCCTGAATCTGCGCCTTGGACGGGGCCGCGCTGCCGCCCGTCAGGAACCCGCTGATGCCGGAATCCAGCATCATCTTGAACTTGGGGCTTTGCAGCTTCTCATCCGGGGACGCCTGTGCGGCGCGGCGGAAGTAGTTCGTCGTGCGCCCCGCGTCCCCGCTGCCCACCTCACGGTCGAACGACTCGTTCATCACGTCGGCCACGGCCTTCGGGTCGAGTTCGATACCCTTGATGCTGGCGTAGTTGCCCGTGGTGAAGGCCATAGCGGCGACGTTCGCTGAGTCGAGGTACTTGCTGTCCGCTGCGCCTGCCTTGGCCGTGGCCTTCTGCATCGCGTCCTGGCCGGCTAGCCACTGCTTGTGCAGCGCGGCCCGCTTCGTGTTGTTGATGAACGGCTCGCTCGCGCCCGTGCGGCTCTTGAACTGTTCGTTGTACCCGTCGATGTGAGCATCCAGTTCGTGCTCGGTCGTGATGCCCGTGGCACCGTGTGCGAGGTTGAACTCGAAGCCGGCGATGTTGTTCGTGATGGTCGTGGTCGCCGGGTTCTGCTGCGCATCCTTCGCCACGTACTGCGGCATGGAGTCCTCGATCTGCTCCCGCACCTTCACGTCCAGTTGGCCCCACAGCGGGCTGGCCTTTACCGCGTTGTAGTAGTCGAAGTTGCCATTGCGGAGATTCGCCACAAGCGACTGCGTCATGCCGCGATTCCACGAGTCACGGGTCTGGCCCGGGGCTGGCGAGGAGGCTGCGACCGCGTTGGCGTACGCCGTCTCCTGCTCAGTCGGGTCCCAGCCGGTGGAAGCAGCCTTCCGCTGCGCGGTCAGCCCGTTTCCGATGGACAGGTTCTGGTTCGTCTGCTTGTCCATCATGTCCGTCTGCTGCCACGCGAGGTGCTCCCGCATGTGCGTCTTGAGCATGGGTCCCCACGACTCGGCCAGCTTGGCCTGTACCGTGGCGTCCACCAGCGGGTCGCCAGTGTTGCCCATCGTCGCAGCTTGGTTCACGAGGAACTTCCGTACCGCATCCGGGGACTGCTGGCGCAGCGATTCCATGTTGCCCATGAACTCCGTCTCGGCCTGCTGGAGCGCGGTCGTGGCCGTCATAGCCTGCGCGCCGCGCACCGTGGCCGACGGGCCGAAGATGTTCATGTACCACGGGTCGTCCTTCTCGATCTGCTGGAGAGCCTGCCCCTGCGCGACCTTGGACATCCCCTCGTAGTACTGCTGCTTCTCCATGCGCTCGACGTACGGCTTCAGAGCGCCTTCCGCAAGCTTGTTCACTGCCTCCAGCGTCTTCATGCCAGTCTGTGCGATGCCGGCGAAGTCGGTCGTCGGGACGCCTGCGCCCACCGCCGTCGGTACGGCATTGCTGCCGCTACCGTCTAGCTGGGTGGCCAGACCACTCGCCTGCACCGAGTCCTGAAGAACTACCTGCCCACTGGAGTTGAGGGCGAAGGAATCGGGAATTGCCATTGTGAATCTCCTTGTGTCAGGCGCGCCGGTTGATGCAACGCCATAAAATGAGAACCCCGGCGCTGGGCCGGGGCTTGAAGGTGGGTTGAGGGGGCGATTGGGGCGACGCGGTGGCTACGCACGAAACGGTTCGCAGGTGGCTGTAATGAGGGACACAAGGCTGGCGGACACGTTGTATTTCCCTGCAATCTCTTGTGTGCTCATCCCCGCGAGTCTGTCCTCGATAATGGCGGCGTTTCGCCGCGCCGCCTGCTGAAGCGACACGCTCAGTTCCGCGGCCCGTCTCGCCCTGTATCGTCGTGCTTGATGCTCGCGCATCGAGTGTGCCTCGCCGTTAGGCCACGCTGGTTTGTCGGTACGGCCCGTCACTCAGCGGCCCCGCCGATGGCTACGCTCAGCGGGGACCGTTCTGCGTTGGGCTTTCGCCCCGGTTTCTTTCGTGCGGCCCAGGTCGGCAGGTGGCCGGTCAGCTTCTCTACCAGGCGGCGGTACTCGGCTCGGGTGCTCGGGTGCGACTGCACGGCAAAGCGGGCCGCCTCGCTCGTGTCATGTTCAAGGGGGTGTACCTGAGTGTTCATACTCTCTCCTCAATGGGGTCGTGCGGCGCATCTTGTGCGCCGTAATTTCAGTTGGATGGGTAAATGGGCTACCGAGACATGGCAGCAATTGATAGCGCCACAGCGTGGAATCGCCAGTCTCTACTCCTCGGGGTTAGCACCTCTGACCCTAGATAGCTGGTTTTTCCTGTATCCCTCGCCTGCCTCCTGCTCGAACAGATAATTCTCCTTGCCTGTTCGCATCGAAAGCGGGATACGCGGATTCCTGACCCTGAGATGAGCTTGGTGTTCCTTGTAGTGCCCTGCCTGCGCACCCGATAGCCTCGCAGCCATCCCCCTGTGGGTGTCGTGCCCTTGACGCGGGCCAGTCGTACTGCGTTTCTCTGTCTCGGTCAGAGGACGAAAACAAAAGAGAGGGATCTGTTGCCCCGCAGGCGCGTCTTCATGGGTCGAGGTGTCTGGCACGCGGCGAGAGAAACGAAAAACAGATGCCGGACGCACGCTGCCCGGAAAGTGGTCGGGTGGTTCTGTCTCGGTCAGAGGACGGAATGGAATCCGGGGAATCAATGCCGGCATGCGCCTGTCGGTACGCTTCAGAAAGCTAAATGGGCTGGCCCGCAGGCCAGCCCCATGGAATCCATCCCGGCGCAAGGCCGGTGTCTCAGACGGCCACGAAGTGCGAGGCGTGGTGCCGTGCTTCGGGGTCGCCGCTGTCGTCGGTGATGACCAGCGCAGTCCCGATAACGGCCTGCACCGGGTACGCCTTGCCCAGCGTCAGCCAGTCCTCGGCGTCCTCCACGTCGATGCACAGCACCGTATCCCCCGCTGAAATGACGCAATGCGACTCACCGGCCGTCCGGCTCAGTCCAAAACGGTCCTCCGCCTCATCGTAGAACCCCGCCAGCATCGACGGCAGCAGCCCGTGACCCTCCGCACTCATGCTGGCGATGAAGTCCCGTGCGCACTTGTCCCGCCAGTCCAGCATGGTGCTGCCCTCGGGCATGGCCTTGCGTGCGGCGGGCCAATACTTGGCTCCGAATTGGCCGATGCCGTAGGCGGCGTCGTACTCGGCTTGGCTGTATGTGCTGGGGGCTTGCTGGGTAACTTGCTCGCGTGCTTGTGCTACTGCGTGGCGCATGGTGCGGCCTCCTTTGGGATCGTTGGAGGCCCGCCGTGCATCGGCCAAGATACGGGCGGCGGGCCGAAGGCGGGGTTGGCCGACCGGCCCCAAAGGATACCGGCACACCCGAAGGTGTCCCCGCCCCCGGCCCGCCATTGAGGGGGGGGGCGTGCGGAGGCAGCGCACAGATGATAGCGCCGCGCGTGGCGGCTGTGCGTCTTTGGGTTCCAGGCGGCCAAGCCCGTTCGCGTCTGTCTACGCGAGGACCGAATACTAGGCGGCCCAGCCATCCCTAATCAACGTCTCTCTACGTACCCACCGCAGGCACATTGCAAGGCAGGTGACGCTGGATTCCGCGTCGCTTCGACGTTGTATGTATTCGGGAAAAATGTAGGAATTGGCTCCCCATAAGGGTTTTCGGGTAGGCGAAGTGGACGGATTGACCAACTTCGGTCCGGCTGCTGTGCGCCGCTTGTGTCCCCTGCCTAACTTTTTTGTAACAGCGCGGGGCGTTGGCGGACCTGCAATAGTCTGTACGGGAGGGGTGCAGCCGTTCGCGCAAGCGCGGGCACTGCCCGCCGCCGCATCCAGGGCGCGAGCTATCCACCGTCAGCCGGCAGGCTGAATCTCACGCAGGATCGTCTGTCCGCTAACGCCGTAGGCCGTGCCAAGCTCGCGCAGGGACTCGCCTGCCGCCTTGCGGGCCAGTACCTCGGCCACCACATCGGCCAATTCGCGCCCGTGCTCCTCAGCGTACTTGGCTAGGCCGCGCTTCCGGCCCAGCACCTTGCCCTCGGACTTTGCCCTCGCCAAGCCCGCGTGTGTGCGCTCTACAAGCTGGTCCCTCTCGAACTGCGCGAAGGCGGCGAACATGCGGCGCACCAAGTCCCCCGCCGCGCTGRTGACTTCCATGACAGGCAAGTCCAGCACCACCACCCGCACGCCCATGCCGCGCAGCATCTCCACCGTGCGGTCGATGTCAGATGCATTCCGGCCCAGGCGGTCCAGCTTGGCGACTACAAGGGCGTCCCCTTCCTCCAGTTTGTCTACCAGCTTGGCAAACGTAGGCCGCTCCATTGCCGGGACCGTGCCGCTGATTACCTCGGAATGAACGCGCTTCGGCTCGACTCGGTATCCGGCCTGCTCGGCCAGTAGGCGCTGGTTCTCGGTGGTCTGTCCGTCCGTCGAGACGCGGGTGTAGAGGTAGGTGCGTGCAGTCATGGTGTTGCTCCGTAATAGGTGCTCCGAATTGTATGCGCTCCGAATCTCGCGTCAAGGACTTTCGTGACAACCAACGGAGCGGTTTCGCGCTGCTCCGTAATCGGTCGTATTCGGAGCAGACTACGGCCCGGTGCGGCCTACGCGTGTGTCGCGTTTCATGCGGGCGCGGGCGCTACGCGTTTCATGTGCGTGCCTGCGTCGATTCGCGGAGGCGTTAGGGAGGGTGCATACGGGGGAAAACTGCCTCGCGTGCGCGGTGCGTGGCCTCGCAGAAATGCCAATCAAAATTTGGGTCGGGCCGCGTCGCGCTAAGCTAGCGAAAACGAAGTCCGCAGCCCGCAATCAATGGTTGATACACGAACCCCAGATCAGCGAAGCAAGATCATGCGATCAGTTGGCACTCGAAACACGGGGCCAGAGTTGGTCGTACGGAGACTTCTGCACCGGCTGGGCTACCGCTACCGCATCCATGTTCGGGGGCTGCCCGGCACGCCTGACATCGTGTTCTCAGGGCGAAAAGTCGCTGTATTTATCCATGGATGCTACTGGCATGGACACGGGTGCAAGAAGGGCAGGCTTCCCAAATCGTCGCTGGACTACTGGGCGCCGAAAATCCAGGCCAATCGGGCGAGAGACTCAAGGAACCTCGCTGCGCTTCAAGATGAAGGCTGGCGTGTATTGACGGTATGGCAATGCGAACTAAAAGACACCCAACTGCTAGAGTTGAGACTTGTCGCATTCTTGGGGTCGCCGTCCAAGATTCGATCGACATCAGCATGACATTCCGGTACGATTCGGCTCTAGTAAATTGCCGTAGAGGAAGAGAGATGAGCCGACCGATTGGGATTGATTTGTTCGCCGGAGCAGGGGGACTGTCCCTTGGCTTCGAGCAAGCGGGCTTTGACGTGGTAGCAGCCGTCGAAATCGACCCCATCCATGCCGCCGTCCACGCTTTCAATTTCCCGCACTGCGCGGTGATTCCACGCTCGGTCGAACACCTATCGGGCCGAGACATCCGAAAGGCTGCTGGCATCGGCAAACGCCGGGTGGACGTCGTATTCGGCGGCGCTCCGTGCCAGGGCTTCTCGATGATCGGGCGCCGCGCCCTAGACGACCCACGCAACGCACTGGTGCGTCACTTCGTGCGACTGGTGCACGAACTTGATGCGCAGGCCTTCGTCTTTGAGAACGTCAAAGGCATCACAGTCGGCAAGCACGCCCAATTCTTACAAGAGTTGATCGAAGCATTTTCGTCGATTGGCTATGAGATTCGCCTGCCATGGAAAGTGCTCAATGCGGCTCACTTTGGCACGCCGCAGTACCGCGAACGCCTGATCCTGATGGGGTGCAAGAAGGGCTGCACGCTCCCTGAGTACCCTCCGGAATTGTTCCGCCCAGCCGGCTCGCAGAAAGTACTGCTCGGGCTACCGGAAGGGCCCTCTTGTTATGACGCCCTCAATGACATTCCGGACGCAGAAGCGTTTGACGAATTGCTGGTATCGGACACAGCAAAAGTCAAATGGGGCAAGGCAAGCGAGTATGCCAAGCATCTTCGCGGTGCTAAACGTGCAGCGTGGGATTTCTCTTACCCCCGCGAGTGGAATCGGTCGCTTCTAACAAGCAGCATGCGTACGGACCACACTGCCATCTCCCGTCGCCGTTTTGGAGAGACGGAGGAAGGTAGCGTCGAGCCTATTTCTCGCTTTTTTAAGCTCCCCCGTAACGGGGTCAGTAATACTCTGCGCGCCGGGACGGACAGCGCCCGAGGAGCGTTCACGTCACCACGCCCCATACACTACGAATTCGAACGCTGCATAACCGTGCGGGAAATGGCGCGCCTTCATGGATTTCCCGATTGGTTCAGGTTGCACCACACGAAGTGGCACGGCGCCCGCCAAATCGGAAACGCTGTCCCCGCGCCCCTCGCACGCGCCGTCGCTTCTGCACTTATTAAGGCCGCAGGCTACGAGCCCTCAATACCCGACGCTGTAGTACGCCTGGGCGACCCAGACTTGCTCAGGATGGACATGGGCGAAGCCTCGACCTACTTCGGCATCGTGACTCCGATTGGCAAACGCGACAAGAAAGGTGCACCGAAGCGGAAACAGTGGGACGACAGGCCAGAAGCGGAGGAGGAGATCAAACTCCTTGAACAGACGGCTTGAGTTCGTACAGCGCCTCCTGCTCCAACTCAAGGGCATCGAAGTCTTTAAGGGCGTCCCGATAAACGCCTTTAAATTCGGCTACATAGATGCCCGTTGCAGCAGCCGTCAAGGCGATTGGCACAACCAGATCAACGGACGTTTCATTGAATGCAGCTTTCACCTGCTGGATTATCTGCTCCTCCAAGATACGTTGATCCTTATTTTTCGCTTCGGCAGTGATTATCATGCGCTGCAAGTCACCATGCTCGTCTCGGTAAGTTGCAGCAAAAAGCGCGTCCACTTCGCAAAGACGTAGTTTGATGCCGATTTGAAGGTGAGTAAGCTCGACAACATCAATCGGTGATCGCAAGGCGAAATGTGTTTCGACGACGGCCAGTTTCACCGCCACTTGAATCAAATACGTCTCATCATCGCGCCCCAAGGCTTTGCTTGCCTGTGGCATCGAGATACTTTGGATTTGATGGTGCCAAACGTCTGCGTGATAGCCAAATCGGCTTGGAAACGGCTCGGTCTGATCGGCCGCATAGGGCACGAATTCAAACACATTTCCGTTTCCGGTAACCTGCCGCGCCCCGATCCTCAAGTCCTTCAAGCGATC
>NZ_JBFTND010000190.1:0-14415 GCF_056397305.1 Cupriavidus sp. 05N40 | reverse complement strand
GCGTGATGAAGCGGCGCACGCGCTCCTGCGGCAGGGGCTCGTCCGCGGTGGCGTCGGCGATGCCCGCAATCTCGTCGATGGTGCGCAGCAGGCAGGCCACCACAAGGTCTTCCTTCTTGCGGTAGTAGTAGGTGATGCTGTTGGTGCTCAGCCCGACTTCCTGCGCCACGTCCGAAAGCGTGGCGCCGCGCAGGCCCTTGCGGTTGAACAGCCGCGCGGCGGCGTCGAGGATCGCCTCGCGCTTCTCGACGTAGCGGCGTGTCGGGCGGGCTTCCGCTGTTTCCTTGAGCATGAGGGCAGTGATTGGCCGGGCGATGGCCATGATTGGCAGGGTGCGCGGATTATAGAGCCGCGCCGCGCCTGCGGGTGGCTCGCGTCGCGCGGGGGCGACAACGCGCGGGCACGCGGCATTGCCGGCTGCCCGTGCCCCGCCCCGCGCAGCCGATCCGCCGGCCTTTTCGCCCAGGCGCGTGAGAGCGCGGTGGCGCGGCTCCCGCCGCCCTGGCCGATTCTTGCGCCGGAATCAATTATCTTCTGCACGCGGGCCGGTTATTCCGCCGGCGGGGAGCGGGGATACTCTGGCCATGTACAAGGGCCGGCAGTCGTTCCGGCCACAAGGAGCCTTCCCATGCAAGTCTTCATTACCGGCGCCGCGGGGTTTATCGGGGGCTCGGTGGCCGCGCGCCTGCTCGCCGATGGCCACGCCGTGCGCGGCCTGGTGCGCAATCCGGCCCAGGCAGGGCTGTTTGCCGGGCGCGGCATCGTGCCCGTGGCCGGCACGCTGGACGACGCGGCCCTGCTGACGCGCGAAGCCGCGCGGGCGGATGCCGTCATCAACACCGCCAGCAGCGACCACCGCGGTGCCGTGGAGGCGCTGCTGGCCGGGCTGCTCGGCTCGGGCAAGCCCTTCCTGCACACCAGTGGCTCCAGCGTGATCGGCGACGATGTCGGCGGCAATGCCGTGTCCGGGCACATCTTCGACGAAGACACGCCGCTGGTGGTGGAGCCCGGCAAGCAGGCACGCCATGCCATCGACCAGATGGTGCTGGACGCGGCCGCGCACGGCGTGCGCAGCGCTGTGTTGTGCAACAGCATGATCTACGGCACCGGCGCCGGGCTGCATCCGCACAGTGTGCAGATTCCGCCGCTGGTGGCGCAGGCGCGGCGCAGCGGCGTGGTGCGTGTGGTCGGGGCGGGCGTGAACCGCTGGTCCAACGTGCATATCGACGACGCCGTCGCGCTCTACGCGCTGGCGCTGGAGCACGCACCGGCCGGCGCCTTCTACTTCGTCGAGAACGGCGAGGCGTCCTATGCCGAGATCGGCGCGGCCATCGCGCGGCGCCTCGGGCTCGGGCCGGTGCAGTCGTGGTCCGTGGCCGAGGCCGCGCCGGTCTGGGGCGAAGGGCCCGCACGCTACTCCTTCGGCTCCAACAGCCGCGTGCGCGCCCGCCGCGCGCGGGCCGAGCTTGGCTGGCAACCCGCGCATGGCTCGGTGACCGGCTGGATCGAAAACGCGATGCCGCTCGACTGAGCGGCGCGGGGCGATTGCCGCCAGTCCCGCAATCCATCCYGAACCCTTCGCGGCCGGGCTGCCGTCAGCCCCGGCTGTCAACCCTCTGACAATGGAAAGAACCATGAGCATTCCCGCACTCGGCCTCGGCACCTTCCGCCTGCAAGGCCAGACCGTCATCGACTCCGTGCGCAACGGCCTCGAGGTCGGCTACCGTGCCATCGACACCGCGCAGATCTACGGCAACGAGGCCGAAGTCGGCCAGGCCATCGCCGAGAGCGGCGTGGCGCGCGCCGGGCTGTTCCTCACCACCAAGATCTGGGTCGAGAACCTCTCGCGCGACAAGCTGGTGCCCAGCCTCAGGCAGAGCCTGGCCAAGCTGCGCACCGACCATGTCGACCTGACCCTGATCCACTGGCCGTCGCCCGGCGGCGCGGTGCCGRTGGCGGAGTTCATGACTGCGCTGGCCGAGGCCCGCGAACAGGGCCTGACCCGCCAGATCGGTGTCTCCAACTTCAATATCGCGCTGATGCGCGAGGCGATCGACGCCGTTGGCGCGCAGGCGATCGCCACCAACCAGGTCGAGTTGCACCCCTTCCTGCAGAACCGCAAGGTGGTGGAGTTCGCGCGCAGCCAGGGCATCCACGTCACGTCGTACATGACGCTGGGCTACGGCCGCGCGCTGCAGGATCCGGTGATCCTGGGGATCGCCGGGCGCCTGGGCGCGACTGCCGCGCAAGTGGTGCTGGCCTGGGCCATGCAGCTCGGCTACGCGGTGATCCCGTCGTCCACCAGGCGCGCCAACCTGCAGGGTAACCTGGGTGCGCCGGCGGTGCGCCTGAGCGATGCCGACATGGCCGCCATCGCCGCGCTGGACCGCGGCGAGCGCCTCACCAGCCCGGATGGCCTGGCACCGGCCTGGGACTGAAGCCAGCGCTTGCCGGGGTTCGCCCCGGCTTGCATCACGCGCGCCGCCGGCAATATCCGGCGGCGCGCGTTGTCTTGCCGGCGCCGGGCGCGCGGCCATCAGGCGATGGTCTGCACGGTGCCGCCCTCGGCCCGGATCGCCGCGCCGTTGACAACGGCGGCGCGCTCGCTGGCGAGGAAGGCGACGACACTGGCGACTTCGGCGGGCTTGGCCAGGCGCAGGATCAGCGAGGACGGCCGGTTCTCGTTCATGAACTTGCGTTCCGCATCGGCATAGGCAGGATCTCGCGCAGGGCTCGGCGGCGCCGCACGGCGTGCTGCGCGTGAATGCCTCGCTGCCGCTGGGCACGCACCAGCTGCTGCCGCTGTTGCCCGAGTTCCGCCGGCGCTACCCGGGCATCACGCTGGACATCTCGCTCACGGACGAACTGGTGGACCTGCGCCGAGAGCGGATCGACGTGGCGATCCGCATGGGCCCGCTGGCCGACGCCAGCTTTCGCGCGCGCATCCTGGGGGAAAGCCGGCGCGTGGTGGTGGCCGCGCCTGCCTATGTGGCGGCCCACGGCGTGCCGCACGCGCCACAGGCGCTTGCGCAGCACAACTGCCTGAATTTCAATTTCCGGCGCTCGGTGGACGAGTGGCCGTTCTCGATCGACAAGCAGACCGTCTACATGCCGGTGCGCGGCGACCTGCTGGCCAACAACGGCGAGACCATGCGCCAGCTCACGCTGGATGGACTGGGCATCAGCCGGCTGGGCATGTTCCACGTGGCCAGGGATATCGAGGCGGGGCGGCTGGTGCCCCTGCTGGAGGATTTCAACCCGGGCGACAAGGAAGAGGTCCACGCGATCTTCAGCAACCAGCGGCATATGCCGCAACGCGTGCGGGTCTTTATCGATTTCCTGGTGGAGCGCGTCGGCGCGGCGCGCCGGGCGCGGGATAGCCGGCCGCTTACGCTGCAGCGTGCATCTCGTACAGCGAGAATTCGCCGATGCAATCGCCGGCCGCGCTGCGGAACGCATTCATGTAAGGGCTCTCCATGTGATCGCGCCATTGCGCGGCCGATGCCCATTGCTCGACGAAGATGACGAAGCCCTCTTCGGTATTGGACTGGTGCAGCTCATAGCGCAGGCAGCCGCGATGCTGCCTTGCCGCGGCCACCAGACCGACTTGCGCGGCGAGCAGGCGCGCCTGCGTGCCGGGCTTGGCGCGCACGTGGGCGATGATGGTCAGTGGCGCGGATGGCGCAGCTTGCGGGGCGGGATTCGTTTGCATGATGGATTCCTGGTGAGGGTGTCGGGCGGGGGCGGCGGATGCCATGGAGGCAGTATTGGCGGGAGYCGCGCGCGCGACTAGCCGGTGCGGCGGAAAAGGATTGCGGAATCGCTTTCCGCACGGCTCGCCCGCGACGGTTTTTTTCCCCTCTCGCGTGGAACGGGAGAGGGGCCGGCGAAGACAAGCCGCGGCAGATTTTGCTTGCCGCCTGGCATCCCCGGGCTCAGGCCGCCAGCGCGCCTTGCGGCGCATTCCCGGCGGTCTGCGCATCGCCATGGAAATGCGGCAGCACATGCGCCGCGATTTCCTCCATCGCTTCGCCCACTGGCCGGTGACTGCGGCGAAAGTGCAGGCCGATATGCGCGGCGCCTGCCGCGCGCATGGCCTCCAGCTCGGCAACCAGCCCCTTGCGCCCGACCGCCGCGCCAAAGCGGTGACGGCGGATCGGCGCATCGGGATCGTCCAGCAGGTCCAGGTGGATAAAGCTGACATAGGGTTTGGCGCCGGCCGCGCCGCGCCACATTGCGCTGCGGCGCGCGTGGTCCTCGGGCGTGCCGGGGTAGGCCAGCCAGCCATCCATGTGCTCGCCGACCCAGGCAGGCGATTGCTGCGCGAGCCCGGCCACCAGCAGCGGCAGCGGTGCGTCCAGGCGCGGCAGCATGCGCACGCCTTCGGGCAGGCGTGCCGCGCCGGCATCGCGCAGCAGCGCCACCTGCTCGCGGAACGCTTCGCCGCGGCGCGCGAAGTCGCGGCCGAAGACCGGGTATTCGACCGGGCGGTCGCCGCTGGCGACGCCGAGCAGCAGCCGGCCGTTGCTGAGGTGGTTCACGGTGGCGGCGGATTTCAGCGTCAGCATCGGCTCGCGCAGGGGTAGTACCACCGCGGCGGTGCCGAGCAGGATGCGCTCGGTCACGCCGGCCAGGTAGCCCAGGTAGCTGAAGGTCTCGAAGACCTGCGCGGCGTCGCCGAACTGCGGGTCGTACAGCGGGACGTCGCGCACCCACAGCGCGCGAAAGCCCAGCCGGTCGGCGCGCCTGGCGAGTTCGCCATGGCGTGCCAGGTCGGGCTCGCCGGGAAGGCGGCCGGCCTGGCGTCGGGCGAGTTCGCCGGCGGGCGACCAGTCGTTGTCCAGCGGCAGTTCCAAGCCGACGCTGAAGCCGCCCGCCGTCAGTTTGTCCAGTGCGCTGTGCATGGCGTTCTCCATCGCGGCGGGGTTATGCGGCATCGGCCTGGGGCGCGGCGTTGCTGGCGTGCCTCGGGTAATCGGTGTAGCCCGCCTCGCCGCCACCGAAGTACTTGGCGCGGTCGCCGGCGTTGAGCGGCAGGTCGTGCTGCAGGCGGTAGGGCAGGTCCGGATTGGCGATGAACGCGCGCCCGAAGCCGACCAGGTCGGCCCAGCCCCTGGCGAGCGCTTCCTGCGCACGCGGCCCGGTGTAGTTGCCGGAGTAGATCAGGGTGCCGGGATAGATCGCGCGCAGCGCTTCCTTGAAGGCGGCTGGCATGACGGGCGCATCCTCCCAGTCGGCCTCGGCGATATGGATATAGCCCACGCCGATCTGGCCGAGCGCGTGCGCGGCGGCCAGGTAGGTGGCTTGTGGCGTGTCGTCCACCGCGCCCTGCAGCGTGGTCAGCGGCGCCAGGCGCACGCCGATGCGGTCCTTGCCGACCACGTCGGTCACGGCCTGCGCCACTTCCTTGAGCAAGCGCAGGCGGTTGGCCAGCGAGCCGCCGTAGGCGTCGGTGCGGGCGTTGGCCTGCGAGTCGATGAACTGGTTGATCAGGTAGCCGTTGGCGCCATGCAGCTCGACACCGTCGAAGCCGGCCGCCAGGGCATTGCGCGCAGCGTTCGCGTAGTCGGCCACGATGCCGGGGATCTCGTCGATCGACAGCGCGCGCGGCGCCGAGTGCTGGATCATCTCGCCCACGCCGCCCTGCGGGCCCTGGCCGCTGGCGTCGACGAACACTTTCACGCCTTCGGCCACCAGCGCGGACGACGACACCGGCGCGGCCTCGCCGGGCTGGAGCGAGTTGTGGGAGACGCGGCCCACGTGCCAGAGCTGCGCGAAGATCTTGCCGCCCGCGGCATGCACCGCGTCGGTCACCTTGCGCCAGCCGCGTACCTGCGCGTCGGTATAGATGCCGGGCGTCCAGGCATAGCCCTGCCCTTGCCGGCTGATCTGCGTGCCTTCGGAAATGATCAGGCCGGCGCCGGCGCGCTGCGCGTAGTACTCGGCCATCAGGTCCGTTGCCACATCGCCCGCGGCAGCGCGCGAACGGGTCATCGGCGGCATCACGATGCGGTTGCGCGTGGTGATGTCGCCAAAGGTGTAGGGGGTGAACAGCATGGTTGCCTCGCTCGTCGGATATCGGTTGGATGAAGCGATTATCGGGACGGGCGGGCTTTGCAAAAACCCCGCGGCCGGCAAATGATTCTTGCGGCGGGATCAAGGATGGCGTGCGGGCCACGGTGAGGCAGAAAGCACACGGCCGCCGTGGAAGCGGGCTGGAAGCAGCTCATGCCTATTTTGCATAACCAGGCGATGCGGCTTGTGGAAGAATGCCCCCATGCGCTGCTTGTGCTCGATGCGCGCATCGCACCCCATCCACGCTGGAACCTGCCCGAAGCCTGCCCCCATGAACGAAGACATTGTCTACCTCAACGGCGAACTCACGCCCCTGTCCGAAGCCCGCATTCCCGTGCTGGACCGAGGCTTTATCTTTGGCGACGGCGTGTATGAAGTCGTGCCCATCTACAACGGCAAGCCCTTCCGCCTGCCGCAGCACCTGGCGCGGCTGGCCCGCAGCCAGGAAACCATCGGCATTCCCAACCCGCACACCGATGCCGAGTGGATCGCCCTGATCGACCGCGTGGTCAAGGCCAACGGCCTGTCCGACCAGATGATCTACATCCAGGTCACGCGCGGCGTGGCGCGGCGCACCCATGCCTTCCCGAAGGAGGTGACGCCCACCGTGCTGATCATGACCAACCCGATGACGCCGCCGTCGGCCCAGATGCGCGAGCAGGGCGTGTCGTGCGTGACGCAGGAGGACAAGCGCTGGCTGCATTGCCAGGTCAAGTCCACCTCGCTGCTGGGCAATGTGCTGGCGGCGCAGAACGCGGTGGAGCACGGCGCCACCGAGAGCATCCAGTTCCGCGACGGCTTCCTGACCGAGGCTTCCGCCTCCAATGTGTGGATCGTCCGCAAGGGCCGCGTCGCGGCGCCGCCGAAGGACAACCTGATCCTCGAAGGCATCCGCTACGGCTGGATGGAAGAGCTATGCGCGGCGCTGGATATCTCGCTGGAGGCCCGCCGCATCACGTTCGATGAAGTGATGGCGGCGGACGAAGTCCTGCTGACCTCGGCCAGCAAGGAGGTCCTGCCCGTGGTGCGCATCGACGGCAAGACCGTCGGTACGGGCGTGCCGGGGCCGGTGTTCAAGCGCCTGTACGCGGCCTATCAGGAGGCGAAGACCGCGTCGTGACGGGCATGCCCTAAGCGGAGCGCCCGGCCTGCGCCAGCGCCGGCGCGTGCGCGGCGGGCTGCGCGGCTTCGCCACCCGCATGCATGGCCGAGGCCGAGCGCCGGTGATCGATCAGCAGCACCGCCACCACGGCGATCACCGCCGGCACCGCGATCGCCATGAAGTTCTGCTGTAGCGGCAGCGCCATGCCCACCAGGGCACCGATCACGATCGGCGCCAGGATGGCGCCGCTGCGGCCCACACCCGAGGCCCAGCCGATGCCGGTGGCGCGCACCGCCATCGGATAGAACTGCCCCGCGTAGGCATAGGTCACGATCTGCGTGCCGATGGTCGACGCGCCGGCCAGCGCCACCAGCAGGAACAGCACTTCGGTGGGCACCTTGAAGCCCAGCAGCGTGATGGACACCGCCGCCAGTGCATACATCCCCACCAGCACGTACTTGATATTGAAGCGGTCGGCCAGCCAGCCGCCGCCGATCGCGCCGATCATGGCGCCGAAGTTCAGCACCAGCACGAAGGTCAGCGCCGAGCCCAGGCTGTAGCCGGCGCTGGCCATCAGCTTGGTCAGCCACGAACTGAGCGCGTAGACCATGAAAAGGCACATGAAGAACGCGACCCAGAACATCACGGTGCTGAAGCCGCGGCCGTCCTGGAACAGCTTGCCGATCGGCGCGTCGCCGGCCTTGTCGGTGGCGGGCAGGGCGAACTGGTCATCGGGCCGCGGCTGGTAGGCCGGCTCCAGGCGCGACACGATGCGCTTGAGCGTGTCGAGGCGGCCGGTCCTGACCAGGAAGGGCATGGATTCGGGCATGACCTTGAGCACCACGGGGATCAGCAGCGCCGGCAGCGCGGCGGCGACGAATACCGACTGCCAGCCATAGCTTTCGATCAGTCCCTTGCCGAGCAGCGCGGCCAGCATGCCGCCCACGGAGTAGCCGCTGAACATCAGCGTGACCATGGTGCCGCGGATCTTGCGCGGCGAGTACTCGGTCATCTGCGCCACCACATTGGGCATCACGCCGCCGATGCCCAGCCCCGCCAGGAAGCGCGTGACGCTGAAGCTGACCGGGTCGCTGGCGAAGCCTGCTGCCGCGGTAAACACACTGAACAGCGCAATGCAGATGGCGATGGCGACGCGCCGGCCGAGGCGGTCCGCCACGGTGCCCATGACGACGGCGCCGAACATCATGCCGAACAGCGCCGAGCTGACCATGAAGCCGGCGCTGGTAGCGTCGACGCCCATGCTCTTCATGATGGAAGGCAGCGCAATGCCGACCACGGCAAGGTCATAGCCGTCGAAGATGATGATAAGGGCGCACCACAACAGCACCTGGCCGTGGAAGCGGTTGAAGCGGGCCTCGTCGGCCAGCTTGTGGACATCGATCTGACGCATGGTTGTCTCCGTTGTGTTTTTCGCCGCCGCGTGGCCGCGGCGGTCGGGGTGTGGCACGCGGCGCGGGCTTCAGGCCGGCGCGCCTTCCAGTTCGCGCAGCCGGAAGCGCTGGATCTTGCCGGTGGCGGTCTTGGGCAGCGCGGCAACGAACTCGATGACGCGCGGGTACTTGTAGGGCGCCAGGCGCTCCTTGACGAAGGCCTTCAATTCCGCCTCGCCGGCCTGCGCGCCGGCCTTCAGCACGACGAAGGCCTTGGTCCTGGTCAGGCCCGCGTCGTCGGGCACGCCGATCACGGCCGCCTCCAGCACGGCCGGATGCTGGGCCAGCGTGGCTTCCACTTCGAACGGCGACACATAGATGCCGCTGACCTTGAGCATGTCGTCGCTGCGGCCGGCGTAGCAGTAGCTTCCGTCGGGGTTGCGCACGTACTTGTCGCCGCTCTTGGTCCAGCCGCCGCGGAAGGTCTCGCGCGATTTCTCGCGGTTGCCCCAGTACATCAGCGCCGCGCTCGGGCCCTGGATATACAGCTCGCCCACCTCGCCATCCGGCACGGGGTGGCCTTCCTCGTCGCGCAGCTCCACCGCGTAGCCCGGCACCGGCCAGCCGGTGGTGCCGTAGCGCACCTGGCCGGGGCGGTTTGACAGGAAGATGTGCAGCATCTCGGTGGAGCCGATGCCGTCGATGATGTCGCAGCCGAAGTGCGCGGTGAAGCGTTCGCCGAGGTCGGCGGGCAGGGCTTCGCCAGCGGAAGAGCAAAGGCGCAGCGCCACTTCGCCGCGCGCGGGCAGGGCGGGCGAGGCCAGCATGCCCGCATAGCCGGTCGGCGCGCCGAAGAAGACCGTGGGCCGATGCGCCAGCCAGCGCCTGAAGGTGGCCTCCGGGGTCGGGCGCTCGGCCATCAGCACCACGGTGGCGCCGACGCTGAGCGGAAAGCTCAGCGCGTTGCCGAGCCCGTAGGCGAAATACAGCTTGGCCGCGGAGAAGCAGGTGTCGTGCTCGTCCAGACCGAGGATGGGTTTGGCGTACAGCTCCGCCGTCCAGTACGGGTTGGCGTGGCTGTGGAGCACGCCCTTGGGGCGGCCGGTGGAGCCCGAGGAATACAGCCAGAAGCCGGGGTCGTCGGGCCCGGTGCCGGCGGGCGCGGGCAGCGGCGCGTGACCGCCGAGCAGCGCGTCGAGCGCAAGCGCGCCGCCGTCGGGGGCGCCGTCGGGACGGGAGACGATGACCGTCTTCACTTCGTGGCCGCCCTGTGCCATGGCCTGGCGCAGCACCGGCAGCAGCGCCGCCGATACCAGCACCGCCTGGGCGCGGCTGTGCCCCAGCATATAGGCATAGTCCTCGGCGGTGAGCAGGGTGTTGACCGCCACCGGCACGATGCCGGCGTACATCGCGCCGAGGAAGGACACGGGCCAGTCGTTGCAGTCGTGCATCAGCAGCAGCACACGCTCTTCGCGGTGGATGCCGCAGCCCTGCAACGCGGCGGCCAGGCGGCGCACGCGCTCGGCCAGCGCGCCGTAGCTCAGGCTGCCGTGGTCGTCGACAAAGGCGGTCTTGGTCGCGCGCAGCGCATTGCGCTCGATCAGGTGCTGCGCGAAATTGAAGGGCGCTCCGGGCGGCTGGACTTGTGTTTCGGCGGTCATGCTTGTCTCCCCGTATCGGTGGGTTTGTCGCGCGCTGGCTTACAGGTGTGCGAGCACGTCGGTGCCGGCCTGCACGGCGCTGCGGCGGTGATAGAAGTTCAGGGCGCGCAGTCCGCCCAGCTCTTCGCCGCCGCCCGCGCGCCCCGGGCCGCCATGCAGCGATTGCGGCATGACGTTGCCGTGGCCGGTGTGGAGCTGCCCCACTTCAGGCGAGATCACGTGGACGCGGCCGTGGCTGTCGGCCAGTTCCACGGCCGTGGCAGCCAGCGCGGCGCTGTCGCTGCCGTACAGCGACGCCACCAGCGAGCCCTGGCCACGCCGCACCAGCGCCAGCGCGTGAGCGGCGTCGCGGTAGGGCACCAGCGTGGCCACCGGGCCGAAGACCTCGGTGTCGTGTACGCGGTCGGCGCCGTCGGCGTCGCGCGTGCCCAGCAGGGTGGGGCCGACGCAGCACGCCACGGCCGCGTCGGCATCCACCGGCGCGTGCGTGGCGCCGTCGTGCAGCACGTCGGCCTGCGAGCGCAGGCAGGCCAGGCCTTCGCGCACCGCGCCAAGCTGTGCGCGGCTGACCAGCGCGCCCATGCGCACCGCATCGTTGCGCGGGTTGCCCACGGTGATCTTGCGCAGGCGCGCGCCGATGGCCTCGGCGGCGGCGTCGTAGAGCGGTTCCGGGACGAAGATGCGGCGGATGGCGGTGCACTTCTGGCCGGACTTGACCGTCATCTCGCGCACGGCCTCGCGCGCCAGCAGGTCGAAGGCTTCGCTGCCGGCTGCCTCGCCGGGCAGCAGCAGCGCGGAGTTGACGCTGTCGGCCTCGATATTGACGCGCACGGAGCGTTGCGTCACCGCCGCATGGGAGCGGATCAGCGCGGCGGTATCGGCCGAGCCGGTGAAGGACACGACGTCGAACGGCTGCAACTGGTCGAGCAGGCCGGCCGCGCTGCCGCATACCACGGACAGGGCGCCGGGCGGCAGGATGCCGGCCTCGACCACGTCGCGCACCATGCGCTGCGTGAGCCAGGCGGTGGCGGTGGCGGGCTTGACGATGACCGGCACGCCGGACAACAGCGCGGGCGCGGCCTTTTCCCACAAGCCCCAGCCGGGGAAGTTGAAGGCATTGATCAGCAAGGCCACGCCGCGGGTGGGCGTGAGCACGTGCTGCGACTGGAATAGTGGCTCCTTGCCGAGGCGCGCGGCCTCGCCGTCGAGCAGGAAGCGACGCTCGCCGAGCGCGTCGCCCATCTTCGCGTAGGTGCCGAGCGTGAAGATGCCACCGTCGATATCGACCGCCGAATCGTTCCTGACCGTGCCGCTGTTGGCCGTGGCGATGTCGTAGTAGGCGTCGCGGTTGGCCTGCAGCACCTTGACGATGGCCCCCAGCATGGCGGCGCGCTCGCGGTAGGTGAGCGCGCGCAAGGCCGCGCCGCCCTGTTCGCGGGCGAAGGCGAAGCCGGCGGCGAGGTCGAGCCCGGTGGCGTCCACGCGCACCAGTTCGTTGCCCAGCACGGGATCGAGCAGCGCCGTGCCGGCGCCGGTCCCGGCCTGCCAGCGGCCGCCGAGATGGTTGGAAAGCAGTTCGGTCATGGTGCGGTTCCTGCGGGTTGCCTAACGGGTGAATTCGATGCGCCCGGCGGGCAGCAGATAGAGGACCAGGGCGCGGCCCTGGGTGACGGTGGGCCGGTGCGCGCTGCCGGGCGGGCAGACCAGCCAGCCGGCGGGTCGCCCGTCGAATCGCGCTTCGCCTTCGACGGGCATGATCAGGTCGATCTCGCCATCCGGATGCACGTGGTGCGGCCCGGCGATGTCCTGCATGTCGACCACGTCCACCGAGAAGCCGTGCAGTTCGTCGTCCGGCTTGAAGATGCGGCCGTAGCGGATGCCGCCGCCTTCCCGGTTGCACAGCCAGCCTTCGGCCACGCCGGTCTCGCAGGCGGCCTTGAGTTCGCGGTAGGTGGGGCTGGTGGCGCCGTGCTCTGCGTTGAGCCAGGCGTCGAGGCTGGCATCGAGCGGGCGGCCGGCGATCTGCGCCGTCAGCCGCGCGATCTGCGCACGGAATTCGGTTGGGGACATCTGGGGGGCTCCATTAGACTTAGCCGGGTTGCATACCGACGATTCATGCATTATTGTGCATGTGTGAAACATAGAGCCGACAAGAAATCATGTCAAGCAATATATTGCATGTTCCCGGGTTAACTCCGACCGGGCAGCCTGCGCCCGGGGGCGAGGGCGACGCCGGCGGCACGCAGCCGGCCAACGCCGCCGCGGGCGAGAAAAACGCGCTGCTGGTCTCGCTTGGCGAGCGCGTGCGCGACCTGCGCGCGCGCCGCGGCCTGACCCGCAAGGCCACCGCGCAGGCTGCGGATGTCTCGGAGCGGCACCTGGCCAACCTGGAGTACGGCAGCGGCAACGCGTCCATCCTGGTGTTGCAGCAGGTCGCGACGGCGCTGCAGTGCTCGCTGGCGGAACTGCTCGGCGACGTGTCCACCTCGTCGCCGGAGTGGCTGCTGATCCGTGAACTGCTGGAGCATCGCGACGAAGCCACGCTGCGGCGCGTGCGCATTGCCATCGGCGAGATGCTGGGCACCGGCGGCGGCAACGCCGCGCGCAGCCCGCGGGTGGCGCTGATCGGCCTGCGTGGCGCCGGCAAATCCACGCTGGGCGCCATGCTGGCGGAGGATCTCGGCTTCCCGTTCGTGGAGCTGAGCCGCGAGATCGAGCAGTTCGCCGGGTGCAGCATCTCGGAAATCCAGGGCCTGTACGGCATGAACGCCTACCGCCGCTACGAGCGGCGCGCGCTGGAAGAGGCCATCCAGATCTATCCGGAAGCGGTGATCGCCACGCCGGGCGGGCTGGTGTCCGATCCGGCCACCTTCAACCTGCTGCTGGCCCACTGCACCACGGTCTGGCTGCAGGCCGACCCGGAGGACCATATGAACCGCGTGCGCGCCCAGGGCGACCTGCGCCCCATGGCCGCCAGCAAGGAGGCGATGGAAGACCTGCGCCATATCCTGGCCGGTCGCGCGGCCTTCTATTCCAAGGCGGAGTTCAGCGTGGACACCAGCGCCGAGCCGCTGGATGCGACCTTCGCGTCCCTCCGGGACGTCGTGCGCAGGGCCTTGCAGCTACCGCTCTAGCCGTCGCATGGCCTGCGGGTCTCTTCCGCGAAAAGATGCACAATAGTGCTTGACGTAAATTCAGTGCATGAACTATATTTCGTTGCACTGGATTCCGATCAATGCACTATCGTGCTTCATCGCTGAGGAGACACAGCATGACTACCGCCCCCCGCGTCGACTACCAGACCGACCCGTCCCAATACAAGCACCTGAAGCTGACGTTCGACGGCCCCGTTGCCACGCTGGCGGTGGACATTGACGAGAATGCCGGCCTGCGCCCGGGCTACAAGCTCAAGCTCAACAGCTACGACCTCGGCGTCGACATCGAACTGAACGACGCGGTCAACCGCATCCGCTTCGAGCATCCCGAAGTGCGCACCGTGGTGGTCACCAGCGGCAAGGACAAGGTGTTCTGTTCCGGCGCCAACATCTTCATGCTGGGCGTGAGCAGCCACGCCTGGAAGGTGAACTTCTGCAAGTTCACCAACGAAACCCGCAACGGCCTGGAAGATTCCTCGACGCATAGCGGCCTGAAATTCCTCGCCGCGGTCAACGGCGCCTGCGCCGGCGGCGGCTACGAGCTGGCCCTGGCCTGCGACGAGATCATCCTGGTCGACGACCGCTCCTCCGCCGTGAGCCTGCCCGAAGTGCCGCTGCTGGGCGTGTTGCCGGGCACCGGCGGCCTGACCCGCGTGACCGACAAGCGTCACGTGCGCCACGACCTGGCCGATATCTTCTGCACCACCACCGAGGGCGTGCGCGGCCAGCGCGCCAAGGACTGGCGCCTGGTGGACGATATCGCCAAGCCCGCGGTGTTCGCGCAGAAGGTCCAGGAGCGCGCGCTGGCGCTGGCGGCGCAGAGCGACCGGCCGGCCGACGGCCGCGGCGTGGCGCTGACCCCGGTCGAATGCACCGTGGAAGCCGACGCCCTGCGCTACACCCACGTCACGGTGGAGATCGACCGCGCGGGCCGCAAGGCTACCTTTACCGTGAAGGCGCCGTCGGCCACCCAGCCGCAGACGCTCGGCGCCATCGCCGAAGCCGGCGCCGCCTGGTATCCGCTGCAACTG
>NZ_JBFTND010000189.1:0-22600 GCF_056397305.1 Cupriavidus sp. 05N40 | reverse complement strand
GCGTGCGGCAGCGCTCCAGGAAGTCTTCCAGCGGCATCGGCCGCCCGATCACGTAGCCCTGGGCGTAGTCCACGCCGATCGCGCGCAAGGTCTGCAGGGTCTGCTCGTCCTCCACGGATTCGGCTACCGTGAGCATGCCCAGCCGGTGCCCGATGTCGTTGATCGAGCTGACGATCTCGCGGTCGACCGCGCTGCCGGCGAGGTGGCGGATAAAGCTGCCGTCGATCTTGAGATAGTCCACCGGGAACTGCTTCAGGTACGAGAACGACGACAGGCCCGCGCCGAAGTCGTCCAGCGCYACGGTGCAGCCGGCGCTGCGCATCTCCGCCACCAGYCGGTTGGCCGCGGCCATGTTGTTGATCAGCGCGGTCTCGGTGATTTCCAGCTGGATGCGGCTGGCCGGCAGCACCGATTCGTGCAGCTCGGCATGCAGGAAGGGCAGCAGGAAGGGCTCGCCGAGCGAGTTGGCCGACAGGTTGATGGCCACCGTGAGCGCCGGCACGGCGGCCAGGCGCGCGCCGAACTCGCGCAGCACGTGGTGGATCACCCAGCGGTCCACGTGACCCATCAGGTCATAGCGCTCGGCGGCGGGGATGAAGGCGCCCGGCATCACCAGCTTGCCTTGCTCGTCCACCATGCGCACCAGGATCTCGATATGGCGGTCGGCATCCGCGGCCTCGTCGTCCTGCTGCAGCGCGCGGATTTCCTGCGCGAACAGGCGGAAGCGGTTGGCATCCAGCGCCGAGTGGATGCCCGCGGCCACCTGCAGCTCCTGGTGGTGGCGCTGCGCATCGCTTTCGTCGCGGCGGTACACCGAGACGCGGCTGCGCCCGGCCGCCTTGGCGGCATAGCAGGCCACGTCGGCGCGGCTCATCAGCTCGCCCACCGGCGGGGTCTCGTTGTCGATGGCGGTGATGCCGATGCTGGCGCCGACATCGTAGACGCGCCCTTCCCACGGGAAGCGCTGGCCGCGGATGGCATCGATGATCTTCTGGCAGACACGCTCGGCCTGGTCGACCGAGCAGTCCTTGAGCAGCAGCGCGAACTCGTCGCCGCCCAGGCGCGCCAGCACGTCGTCGGGGCGCACATGGTGGCGGATCACGTGCCCCAGCTCGCGCAGCAGCACGTCGCCGGCGGCATGCCCCGCGGTGTCGTTGACGATCTTGAAGCGGTCCAGGTCGATGAAGCACAGCGCGTGGTGCTGGTGCTGCATGCGCGCGGCCTCGCACGCCTCGCGCAGGCATTTCTCGAACCAGATGCGATTGGGCAGGCCGGTCAGCGCATCGTGCGAAGCCGAGTGCGCCAGCTCGCGCTGCAGCGCGCGCGCGCTGGTGATGTCCTGGAACACCAGCACSGCGCCGATTACCTCGCCCGTGGCGGTACGCACCGGCGCGGCGGAATCCTGCACGTCGTGGCGGTCGCCGGTCAGGCTCTGCAGCACGGCGCCGTCCTGCAGGTAGACCGGGCGCAGGGTCTGCAGGCACTGCTCCACCGGGCTCGGGATGGGCAGGTTGCTGTGCTCGTCGACGATACGGAAAATGAACTCGAGCGGCTGCCCGGCGGCGGCCTGCATGGTCCAGCCGGTGAGCTGCTCGGCGATCGGGTTCATGAACGTCACGGCCATGGCGGCATCGGTGCAGATCACCGCGTCGCCGATCGAGCGCAGCGTGATGTGCAGGCGTTCCTTTTCCTCGAACAGCGCCTCGGTCAGGTGGCGCTGCTCGGTGATATCCCAGTTGGTGCCGATCATGGACAGCGCGGTGCCGTCGTCCTGGCGCAGCACCATTGCCATGGCGCGGATATGGCGCACTTCGCCGTCGGTGCGCTGGATGCGGTATTCGGTATCGAAGGCGCGCGTGCCGCGCACCGCCTCGCGCATCTCGCTGCGCGCCTTGTCGACGTCTTCGGCATGCACCATGCCGATCCAGTGCTGGAGATCGGGCGCGCCGCCGGCGGGATCGCTGCCGTGCAATGCGTGCATGCGCGCATCCCAGGCGATCGCGCCGCTGGCGATGTTCCACTCCCAGATGCCCACGCGGCCGGCTTCCACCGCCAGTTGCGTGCGGCGCGTCAGCGCTTCGAGTTTTTCCTGCGCGGTCTTGCGATCGTCGATGTCTTCGACCTGCGAGATGAAGTGCTGCGGCGCGCCGGTATGCTCGTCGCGTACCAGCGATACCGCCAGCAGCGTCCAGCGGTAGCTGCCGTCCTTGTGGCGGAACCGCTTTTCGATGCGGTATGACTCGATCTGGCCGGCCAGCAGGCGCTCTACCTGGTGCAGGTCCGGGGCGAGGTCGTCGGGGTGCGTGATCAGCGGGAAGGGCAGGTCGAACAGCTCATTGCTCTCATAGCCGAACAGGTCGCAGATGGCGCGGTTGACCTGCAGCCAGCGACCGTCCAGGCCCACCAGCGCCATGCCGATGGCCGAATGCTCCATGGCCTGGCGAAAGCGCCGCTCGCTGCCGCGCAGTTCGCTGCGGTCCCGCCGGTTCTGCTCCAGCAGGAAGGCGATGCTGATCGGGAACAGCATGATCAGCGCGGTCGACAGTTGCACCGATTGCAGCAGGAATGGCTCGCCCGCGACCCGGCCAAGCGAGGCCGCGACCAGGCCCAGCACGACGGTGGCGGTGATCGCCAGCAGCGTGAGCAGCGCGGTGGCGAACGGGTTGGTCAGCAGCGCGGCCAGCACCAGCGGCAGCGCCATCACCACGAACGGCTCGTTGCTCTTGTACAGCGCCAGCATGCCTACCGTCAGGCTGAGCACCAGCAATGCGGCAAAGCGTCGCAGGCCGGCGCGGCCGAAGGTGTCCGCCACGCGCTCGCGCGTGACCGAGACCATCAGCGGCAGCAGCATCACCACGCCCATCGAGTCGGCGGTCCACCAGGTCCACCAGACGGCGGCGAAACCGCTGTTGTACGCGGTGGCGATGGTGGCCGCGCCGATGGTAGCGCCCACCGCCGGCCCCAGGGTGCTGGCCGCGCCCAGCGTCAGCGCGAAGCGCGCCAGCGGACCCGGCCGGCTCTGCGCCGCGCCCGCGGTCATGGTGCGCACCAGCCAGGCGGAGAAAACGATCTCGGCCACATTGCCCAGCGCGAGCGCCAGCGCGATCGCCGGCTGGTCGCCCATGGTCGCATTTGCCGCCACGCCCGCCACCAGCATGCCGGCAAGCAACCATGGCGCGTCGCGGCGGTGGTGGTGCAGCACCACGCCAAGCCCGAACGCGTTCGCCAGCCAGAGCATGGATACGTTGCCGGGATAGCGCGACACGGCGATGCCGGCCAGGGCAAGCAGGAAGAAGCCGAGGGCGGCCAGCGCCACGCGCTGCCAGCGCGGCCAGGAGGTGGGCAATGGGCGGACTTCCGATTCTGGCGTCATGTCTGCGGCTGCGGTCTGATCTAGGGGCTATGGCGGGGCTATGGCGGGGCAATGGCGGCTATTCGCGCAAGTTGCACGCGCGGCCCAGCCTAATCGGTCAATATAGCGGTCATCCGACGGCGGCACGAGCCGAGAAAAATGCCTGTGTCGCCGTTGTTCGGGCTAGCGCGCCCGGCTGATTTCATGTAGGCGACCGATGCGCCCATGGGGGTTCCATCGGCGCGCCGGCCCCCTTCGCCGCCCCGCAACCGGCCTCCGTGGCGGCTTGCGCGCCAGCGGGGCATGCCCCAGCGCGTGGCTGCCGGCTTCGGCTCGTGTCGTCCGAATCCTACAGGCGTTTCAGGCAATTCCCCGCTGAGGTGGGGGATGCCAGCACATATCGTAAAGGCGTTGGCCTGCAATGCCGGGCATTCCCCCGGCCAGGCTGGACTGCTCTGGCGCGGGCAAGCGCGGCCTGCGTGGCTGCCATGCCGGGTGTCAGTCCGTCCATGAACGATGCATCGCCATGACCATCGCCATGACCATCGCCATGACCATCGCTACCACCGCAAGGAGACCACCATGAAACGAGTCCTGATTCAAGGCGCCATCGTGCTGAGCGCCGCCGCCTTTGGCCTGCCGGCAATGGCCCAGCAAGCCCCGATCAACCAGCCCAACCCGAGCGCGCCGCCCACCGAAGGGCAGAACCAGTCTGACCGCAACATGGCCGGCGCTCAGATGGACAACAGCAGCGGCATGTCGAAGTCCGACGCCAAGTCCAAGGGCAAGAGCACCCACCGCGCCGACAAGCCGCGCCAGCAGGATGCCAATCGCGCGCCAAGCGCCGATGCGCCTTCGGGTCCGAAGGGCGACTCGCCCAGTCCGGCACCGAAGCAATAGGGCTTGCGCCGGGCCCGGGCCGGCAGCCGGTCAAGTACCGCGACTCCCTCTGCGTGCTGACCGCCGCCGCCGGCCATCCGCAACGCCCGCGGCGCGCGCAAGCGTGGCTCCCCGCCGATGCCCGACAAGATCCTGCATGGCCCGGAGCCGGGACTTGCGCTCGCCATCGCTCTCTCCATTCCCCGCTCACATTCCCCGCTCACCATTGCGCTCGCCATCCGGGCGCCAACCGAGACACGCCATGACCCAGGCCAGAGAACACCAGCCGGACCCCCGCAAGCCGCACCGCCCAGACCCGCATCCGGGCCGCGAGCACGAGCAGCGCGACCAGGATGACAAGCCAGGGCGCGACCTGCGCGACGAGAACGGCGAACCGCCATCGGCCAGGCGCCCCGGCAATCCCGACGCCAGCGAACCACCGGTGGAAGATTTCTGAGGGCTGCCGCGCAGTGCGCTGGCCACCATGGAACAAGCATCGATGAACAAGCAACAAGCAACAAGCGCAGGCGATRCGTCTCTATTTGCAGCGGTTAGCCGACCGCCCCAGCGAAGCGCCGCGCCAGGCGGCGGCCCGCCGCCATCGCTGGCTGCTCCACCCAGCGGTGCAGCAGCATGGCAAGGCCGAGCGCGAGCGCCGCGTCGATGGCGAAGCGCGCAAGCTGCCAGCCCATCTGCCCGGGTGCCAGCTCTGGCATCAGCCGCTTGACGGCCTCGATCACGGTCGGGTGCGTCAGGTAGAGCGCGTACGACAGCTCGCCCAGCCATACCAGCATGCGCGGCACGCGCAGCACGCCGGCATGCTCGGCCGCCACCGCGCCGAACAGGAGGGCGCCGGCCGGCAGGGCGCGCCCGCCCAGGCTGAATTCCGGCTCCACCAGCACCAGCGAGGCCGAGAATCCGGCCACCCCGAGCGCCAGCAACACCGTGGCCACGCCGCGCGTGAGGCGATGGCGCGTGCGCGCGTAGAGCCACGCGAGCGCGCAGCCCAGCGCGAACTCCAGCACCAGCGGGTTGGCGATCATCGACAGCCATGCCGAGGCGAACGGATAGGCATGGGCCGGATCGAGATCGACCGCGCCGAAGCGCCACCACGGCAGCGCCAGCGTGGTGACGGCGAACACGGCTGCCATCACCAGCAAGGCGCGCCGCCCGGCCAGCATCAGGCCCAGCGCGCACACCGCATAGAACGCCATCTCGTAATTGAGCGACCAGCCCACGTAGAGCGCGGGGTAGCCGAAGTAGGGCGCGTCCTGCGGCGCGCTCGGGATGAAGGCCAGCGAGGCGGCGAACAGGCCCGGGCTGACCGGGTTGAGCGTCAGCGCGTGCAATACCGACATGAACCAGTACGGCGGTGCCAGGCGGCACACGCGGCGGATCGCGAACGACAGCGTCGGTTCCGGCTGCGTGCGCGCCAGCACCGCCACCCAGGCGATGATGAAGCCGCTGATGACGAAGAACACATCCACCCCGACGTGGCCGCGCTTGATCACATTCTCGGTCAGCCAGCCTAGCAGCGGCGCATGCTCGCCGCCCAGGCGCAGGCCCGAGTGATACACCAGCACATAGGCCGCGGCCAGTCCGCGCAGGGCCTGGATGCTGTCCAGCCTGGCGGGGGCAGCGGCGACGGCGCGCGGCGCCCGCGCGCGCCGTCCGGCGGAAGCGGCAGGAAGCGACGGAAGGGCGGGCGGCTCGGGCACGGATCGGGATCGGGCGGATCTGGCGGGGGATAAGAAAGAGACGCCGGGCACCGCGCGAAGTTCGCCGCGCGCGCATCGCCAGGCCGGCGGCTGCCGGCCCGGTGCGCCGTACTGCACGTGCGCCCCCGTTTTGCACTATGCTCAGAAGGCTTTACGCGCCTGCCCCGGCGGCAGGCGCCGCGGACCGGCCGCGCCCGGCGCGCACCAGGCCAGGGCAAACAGACCCAAGGAGCTTCCCCTCATGACCACCCTAGATATCAACGGCAAGCCGTTGCAAGTCGACGTCGATCCGTCCACGCCGCTGCTGTGGGCACTGCGCGACAACCTCGGCATGACCGGCACCAAGTTCGGCTGCGGCATGGCCGCCTGCGGTGCGTGCACCGTGCATGTGAACGGCCAGCCCACGCGCAGTTGCGTGACCCCGGTGTCCGCCGCGCAGGGCGTACGCATCACTACCATCGAAGGCGTCACGGGCGACAAGGTCGGCCGTGCGGTGCTGGATGCCTGGATCAAGCATGACGTGGCGCAGTGCGGCTACTGCCAGAACGGGCAGGTCATGAGCGCGACGGGGCTGCTGCGCAACAAGAAGCACCCGACCGACGCCGACATCGACCAGGCCATGGCGGGCAACCTGTGCCGCTGCGGCACCTACCAGCGAATCCGCGCCGCCATCAAGGATGCGGCGCGCGCGCTGGCATAAGGAGAGCCACATCATGCGAATACAGAACCTGGAAGCACTTGCCGGCGGCAGCCGCCGGCAGGACCCGTCGGCACCCGCGCGCGCGGATGCCGCAGCCACATTCGACCGCCGCGATTTCCTCAAGCTCGCCGGCTTTGCCGGTGGCGGCCTGGCGCTCGGCTTGCTGCCCGTGCCGAATGCGCAGGCGCAGGAAGGCGGCGCGCCCAAGGCGCCGCCCTCGCCGCCGCAGGCCTTCGTGCTGATCGCGCCGGACAACACGGTCACGGTGGCGGTGAACCGGCTCGAGTTCGGCCAGGGCGTGCACACCGCGCTGCCCATGGCACTCGCCGAGGAGCTCGACGTGGACTGGCGCAATGTACGCGCCACGCTCGCGCCCGCCGGCGATGCCTACAAGGACCCCGGCTTCGGCATGCAGATGACCGGCGGCTCCACGGCGCTCAATCATTCCTTCCAGCAATACCGCGAACTCGGCGCGCGTGCCCGCGCCATGCTGGTGGCGGCCGCGGCGAAGCAGTGGCAGGTCGATCCCGCCAGCTGCCAGGTGGCGCAGGGCGTGGTGACTTCCGGCAGCCACCGCGCCACCTATGGGGAGCTGGCGCAGGCCGCCATGGCGCTGCCGGTGCCGCAGCAGGTGAAGCTCAAGGACCCCTCGCAGTTCAAGATCATCGGCAAGCCCACGCCGCGCCTGGACGCGCGCGGCAAGCTGGAGGCAACCACCGCCTTCGGCATCGACACCCGCCTCAAGGACATGGTGGTCGCCGTGGTGGCGCGCCCGCCGCGCTTCGGCGGCAAGGTGAAGTCCTTCAATGCCGACAAGGCGCGCGCAATCAAGGGCGTGGCCGACATCATGCTGGTGCCGGTGGACCGCGGCGGCACCGGCGTGGCGGTGGTCGCGGATGGCTACTGGCCGGCCAAGCAGGCTCGCGACGCGCTCGAGATTGTGTGGGAAGACGCGGGCTCCACCGTCTCCACCAAGGCCCTGTTCGCGCAGTACAAGGCGCTGGCCGCGCAGCCGGGCACGGTGGCGGTGCAGGCCGACCTGGGTGCCATGTCGGGCGCGGCGCGCACCATCGAGGCGGACTATGAGTTCCCCTACCTGGCGCACGCGCCGATGGAGCCGCTGAACTGCACCATGCAGGCCGAGGTGACGGGCAAGACGGTGCAGTCGGTCAAGGTCTGGGTCGGCTCGCAGTTCCAGACCGTGGACCAGGCCGCCATCGCGCGCGTGCTGGGCCTGAAGCTGGACAAGGTCACGCTCAATACCATGATGGCCGGCGGCGGCTTCGGCCGGCGCGCGGTGCCCACTTCCGATTACCTGGTCGAAGCCGCCAACGTGCTGCAGACCTGGGTCAAGAACGGCCATGACGAGCCGCTCAAGGTGATGTGGAGCCGCGAGGACGATATCCGCGGCGGCTACTACCGGCCGCTGCACGTGCACCGGGCCCGTATCGGCATCGATGCGGCGTGGACGCGACCATGACCGAAGGCATCGTCGAGAACGACTACGGTTTCCCGCTGCAGCTCTCGGTGCACCATCCGCAGGTGGACGTGCCGGTACTGTGGTGGCGCTCGGTCGGCAATACGCATACGGCCTTCGTCAAGGAGACGCTGGTCGACGAGATCGCAGTCAACGCGCGCCAGGATCCGGTGGCGTACCGGCTGTCGCGGCTGGACGCGGGCAAGCACGCGCGCCATCGCGCGGCGCTGCAGCTGGCGGTGCAGAAGTCCGGTTACGGCAAGCGCAAGTTGCCCAAGGGACAGGCCTGGGGCGTGGCCTTGCACGAGTCGTTCAACACCGTGGTGGCCTACGTGGTGGAAGTGTCGCTGGTGAAGAACCAGCCGCGCGTGCACCGCGTGACGGCTGGCGTGCATGCCAACCGCGTGGTCAACCCGATGTCCGCCGAGGCGCAGATCCAGGGCGCCTGCGTGTTCGGGCTGGCGATGATGCGGCCGGGCTTCGCCATCGAGATCGAGAATGGCGCGGTAAAGAACAGCAACTTCCCCGACTATCCGCCGCCGCGCATCACCGATGCGCCGGTGGTGGACGTGTTCTTCGTGCCGTCGGAGGACAACCCCACCGGCCTGGGCGAACCGGGTGTGCCGCCGATCGCCCCGGCGGTGGCCAACGCGCTGTTCACGCTCACCGGCAAGCGCCAGCGGCAACTGCCCTTCGTGCTGGCCTGAGCAGCGGGCAGGCGCGCGGCGCGCTCAGTGCGCGCCGTCGCCGCCGCCCGCGCGCCATGCCTGCGTGAAACGCAGCAGGTCTTCGGCGGAGGCATCGGTGATGGCGGCATAGCGCATGCCATCGCTGTCCCAGCGCGCAAGCTGGTAGCCCTGGTGCGCCTCGATCGCGGGCGCGGCGACGCTCGCGCTGCCCGCCTTGCCCTCTTTTTCCCCGTCTGCCAGCGGCACGACGAAGACATCGATCGGATGCTGGTTGCGGCGGTACACCAGCACCGCCACCGCGCGTCCGTGCACATAGTCCAGGCGGCCGCCCGTCAGCGGGAAACCCTGCGCGGCCAGGTCCCGGACCGGCGGCGCGTAGTCCAGCTTGCCGTTGAACCAGGGCTTGACCGTGTGGCGGTCCGAAGAAGCCACGTCGATGGCGTGGCCGGAGATCAGCGCGCGCACATGACTGGTGACCATCTCGCGCTCCACGGTCGGCTCGCCGGCGTCACGCAGCGCGAACTGCGCCATGCCGATGCCGAGCGCTGCCACGGTCACCGCCGCCATGGCGGCATTGGCGGCCGGGCCCCATGCAAAGTAGCGGCGCAGCGCCTGCCACCAGCCGGCGGGGGCGTGCCGGTCCCGTGGCAGCGCCGCGGCACTGTCGTTTTCCGCGGCTTCGTCCAGTGCCGCCTGCAGCCGGTGGCGCAGCGCGGGGCTGGCGCGGTGATAGGGCGCTTGCGCGCGCAGCGCGGTGCGCAGTTCGCGCAAGTGCGCCAGCTGCGCGCTGCAGGCGTCGCATTGCGCCAGGTGGCGTTCCACGGCGAGCGTATCGCTGACGCCGAGCTCTGCGTCGGCGCAGGCTTGCAGCAGCATCCTCGTGTCATTGCAGTCCATGGCCTGTCTCCCCGGCACCCAGCGGCGGCGCCACGTTCGTGCCCGTTGCGGTGGCGCGCTCCGCCTGCGCGCCGTGCGCCTGCCGGGCGCGCAGCGCCAGCACCGCGGCCGCCAGCAGCTTGCGCGCGCGCGCCAGGCGCGACATCACCGTGCCCAGCGGGATCTCGGCAATGGCGGCGATATCGCGGTAGGGCAGGTCCTCCAGTTCGCGCAGCACCAGTACCTCGCGGAAGGCCAGCGGCAGCTGTTCCAGCGCGAGGTGCAGCAGGCGCACATCCTCGGCGCGCAGCAGCCATTGCTCGGGGCTGTCGCCGTGGCCGTCCTGCCAGCCGGGCAGGGCATCGCCGTCGAAGTGCGCATCGTCGTAGCCGGCGCTGTCGCCCTGGCCGGGCTGCAGCCGCTTGCGCCACGCCGTGAACCAGGTGTTGCGCACGATCGCCAGCAGCCAGGCGCGCGGCTGGTCGCCGCGGAAACTGTCGAAAAAGCAGAACGCGCGCAGGCAGGCTTCCTGCACCACGTCGTCTGCCTCGGTGCTGCTGCCCGACAGCCAGCGCGCCAGGTTGTAGGCGGCGTCGAGATGCGGCAGCACGAGTTCGTCGAATCGGCGGCGTCGGTCGGCAGCGTTCACGTCACTCCTTTGGCCGGGCGCGCGGCGGGGCATCGTCCTGTCCCGTCGCGCCAAATCCGTATACCGAAGATGCGTCGAGTTTATTCCCGCTTTTCGCGCCCGGGGCAAAAAATAAAATCGGCCCGCGGCGGGAATAAAGGCGCGGAGGCGACGGTATGACAGGCATCCCCACAAGCCCCGCAATCAATCATGGAGGGTGCCGAAATGCAGCAACGATCATGGAAGCGGCGCGATTTTCTTGGCCTTGCCGCCYGCGCCGGCGGCGCGGTATTCGCGCAGGCCTTGCCCGGCTGGGCCGCCGGCCGCGACGAGACGTTTTACTTCGTGCAGTTGTCGGACGCGCACTGGGGCTTCCAGGGCCCGCCCAACCCCGACGCGCGCGGCACGCTGCCCAAGGCGGTGGCGGCGGTCAACGCGCTGCCGCAGCCACCGGATTTCCTGATGTTCACCGGCGACCTGACCCACACCACCGACGATCCCGCCGAGCGGCGCCGGCGCATGCGCGAGTTCAAGGCCATCGTCGCCGGGCTCAAGGTGCCGGTGGTGCATCTGATGCCGGGCGAGCACGATGCCAGCCTGGACGAAGGCGCCGCCTACCAGGAACTGTTCGGCCCCACGCACTATGTGTTCGACCACAAGGGCATGCATTTCATCGTGCTCGACAACGTCTCCGACCCGGCCGGCCGCGTCGGCGCCGCGCAGCTCGACTGGCTGGCCGCCGATCTCGGGCGCCAGCCGCGCGACGCGCGCATCGTGGTGTTCACCCACCGCCCGCTGTTCGATCTCTATCCCCAGTGGGACTGGGCCACGCGCGACGGGGCGCAGGTGATCGAGCGCCTGATGCCCTATCCCAACGTGACGGTGTTCTACGGCCATATTCACCAGGAGCATCACCACATGACGGGCCATATCGCCCATCACGCGGCGCGCTCGCTGATGTTCCCGCTGCCCCCGGCGGGCTCGCAGGCGCAGCGCCTGCCGGTGCCCTGGGACCCGGCCCAGCCATACAAGGGCCTGGGCTGGCGCGAGGTCCAGGCCGCGCGTGCCGGCGGCGAGTTCGGCATCGAGGAGAAACCCGTGGCGGCCTGAGCCGTCCCGACGTGCGTACGGCGCATTCATGCAAGGAGACTGGTCATGCAGGTATCGGCGAAGGAACGGGAACGCGCAGGGGAGCGAGCGAGGGAGCAGGCCGGGGAGGGGCTGAGCCGCCGGCGCGCGCTGTGCTGTCTGCTTGTGCTGGCGGGCAGCGCCCCGCTGCTGCGCAGCACGGCCGCCGCGCCGCGCGTGATCAAGGTGCACGCGCGCAAGTTTATCTTCACGCCGGACCGCATCGCGCTGCGCGCGGGCGAGCCGGTGGTGTTCGAACTGACCGCGCAGGATGTGGTGATGGGCTTCAGCGTGCCGGACCTGGGCGTGCGCGCCGACCTGCCGCCGGGCAAGGTGGTGCGGGTCTCTGCCACGCCGGCCAAGGCGGGCACGTTCGGCTTCCTGTGCGACATCTTCTGCGGCTCGGGGCACGAGACCATGAACGGCGTGATCGAGGTCACCTGAGCCCGGTTCTCCACGGGCAGGTGCGGCAATCGCGCGCGAGGCCGCCGCGCCGGACTTCCCGGCAAGGCGAAGGCCCGCCCCGTCCTGCGCTCAGTCGCCCTCGCCGCCTGCCAGCACTCGCTCGTTGCCACTCCCGGGCTCGGCAGGCGGCACGGGGCCGGCCTTGCGCCTGGCCTTGCGCGCCTTGCGTTCCATGTACCAGTAGTGCGCCCGGTCCAGGTACAGGTACACCACCGGCGTGGTGAACAGCGTCAGGGCCTGGGACAGCACCAGCCCGCCCACCATCGCATAGCCCAGCGGCCGCCGCAGCTCCGAGCCCGCGCCATGCCCCAGCATCAGCGGCAAGCCTGACAGCAATGCGCACATGGTCGTCATCATGATCGGGCGGAAGCGCAGCAGGCAGGCCTGGTAGATGGCTTGCTCGGGCGGCATGCCGTGGTCGCGCTCGGCGGTGAGCGCGAAGTCCACCATCATGATGCCGTTCTTCTTGACGATGCCGATCAGCAGGATGATGCCGATCAGCGCGATCACGCTGAGATCGTAGCCGCCCGCCAGCAGGATCAGCAGCGCGCCCACGCCGGCCGACGGCAGCGTGGACAGGATGGTGAGCGGGTGGATATAGCTCTCGTACAGCAGTCCCAGCACGATATACACCGCGATCAGCGCGGCGGCGATGAGGTAGGGCTGCGACGCCAGCGATGCGCCGAAGGCCTGCGCTGTGCCCTGGAACGAGCCGCCCAGCGTCTGCGGGCGGCCCATGCCGGCCAGGGCGGTGTTGATGGCCTTGACCGCGTCGCCCAGCGCCACGTCCCTGGCCAGGTTGAAGGAAATGGTGACGGCGGGGAACTGCCCCTGGTGGCTGATCGAGAGGTAGGCGGTGCTGTTGGTGTCGATCTTGACGAAGGTGGACAGCGGCACCTGCTCGCCGGTCAGCGGCGAGGTGACGTAGAGCCTGGAGAACAGGCTGGGGTCTTCCTGCAGCGCCGGCGTGGCTTCCAGGATCACGTGGTAGCTGTTGATCTGCGTGAAGTACTGGGCCACCTGGCGCTGGCCGATGGCGTCGTACAGCGTGGCGTCGATCAGGGCCGGCGTGATGCCGAAGCTCGATGCCCGTGCCCGGTCGATGGTCAGGCGCGCGGCGGCGGCGGCGTTCTGCTGGTCGGAGGCCACGTCGGTCAGCTCGGGCAGGCCGCGCAGGCGCTCCAGGATGCGCGGCGCCCACTGGTTGAGCTCGTCCAGGTTGGCGTCCACCAGCGTGTACTGGTACTGCGTGCGCGACAGCCGCCCGCCCACGTTGATGTCCTGGCCGGCCTGCAGGAACAGGTTGGCGCCCTGCACCTGGGCCAGCTTGGGCCGCAGGCGTGCGATGACCTCGTCGGCCGAGACGGTGCGGCCTTCATCCTTGGGGCGCAGGCTGATGAAGAAGTTGCCGGTGTTGATGGTGTTCTGGCCGCCGGTCATGCCCACCGCGGCCACGTCCGGATCGGCGCGCACGATATCGGCGAGCTGCACCATGCGCGCGTTCATCGACTTGAACGACGCATCCTGCGCGGACTCCGCGATGCCGAACATGAAGCCGGTGTCCTGCTGCGGGAAGAAGCCCTTGGGGATGTAGATGAACAGCGCTACCGTGGTGGCCACCGTGAGGATGAATACGCACAGGGTGACGAACTGGTGGCGCATCACCACGTCCAGCCCGCGCTTGTAGGCCCCGAGCATGCGGTCGAAGCCGCGCTCGAACAGCTGGTACAGGCGGCCGTGCTCGTGCCCGCGTGGCGGTGTCAGGTAGCGCGAGCACAGCATCGGCGTGAGCGTGAGCGAAACGATCACCGACACCACGATGGTGAGCGTCACGGTGACCGCGAACTCGCGGAACAGCCGGCCCACGATGCCACCCATCAGCAGCAGCGGAATGAACACCGCTACCAGCGAGACCGAGATCGACACGATGGTGAAGCTGATTTCGCTGGCGCCCTTGAGCGCGGCCTCCATCGGCGCCATGCCTTCTTCCACGTGCCGGTAGATGTTCTCCAGCATCACGATGGCGTCGTCCACCACGAAGCCCACGGCGATGGTGAGCGCCATCAGCGAGAGGTTGTCGCGGCTGTAGCCGAGCAGGTACATGCCGCCGGCGGTGCCCATCAGGGCCAGCGGCACGGTGACGCTGGGGATCACCGTGGCCGCCACGTTGCGCAGGAAGACGAAGATGATCATCACCACCAGCGCGATGGTCAGCACCAGCGTGAATTCCACGTCCTTCACCGAGGCGCGGATGGTCTGGGTGCGGTCGGCCAGCGTGTTGACGTTGACCGTGGGCGGGATGGCGGCCTGCAGGCGCGGCAGCGCGGCGCGGATGCGGTCCACGGTCTCGATCACGTTGGCGCCGGGCTGCTTGGTGATGGCGAGGATGATGGCGCGCCCGTTGTGGAAGGTGTTGCCGGCCGGCGCGGCGGCGCCGGCAAAGCCCCAGCCCGCCAGCTTGGCGTTTTCCGGGCCGTCCACTGCCACGCCCACGTCGCGCACGCGCACGGGCGCGCCGTTGCGGTAGGCCAGCACCATGTCGTTCCACGCGGCGGCCTTGGTGAGCTGGTCGTTGGTGTAGACGTTGAAGGCCTTGGTGCGTCCGTCGGTGCTGCCGGTGGGCTGGTTGACGGTGGTGGCGGCGATCACGCCGCGCACGTCTTCCAGGCTCATGCCCATCGAGGACAGCTTCTGCGGGTCCACCTGGATACGCACCGAAGGTTTCTGCTGGCCGCCGATATTGACCAGGCCCACGCCGGAGATCTGCGATATCTGCTGCGCCAGCACGTTGTCGGCGAAGTCGTTGACCTCGGTCAGCGGCAGCGTGTCGGACTGCACCGCCAGCACCAGGATCGGCGAGTCGGCCGGGTTGATCTTGCGGAAGGTCGGGGGCGTGGGCAGGTTGCCCGGCAGCTGGCCGCTGGCGGCGTTGATGGCGGCCTGCACGTCCACCGCGGCGGCGTCGATGCTGCGGTTGAGGTCGAACTGCAGCGTGATCTGTGCGTTGCCCTGCGCGCTGGTCGAGGTCATCTGCGTGAGCCCGGCGATCAGCGAGAACTGGCGCTCGAGCGGCTGCGCCACGTTCGATGCCATGGTTTCCGGGCTGGCCCCGGGCAACGTGGCCGATACCTGGATGGTGGGGAAGTCCACCTGCGGCAGCGGCGCGATCGGCAGCAGCGGCCAGGCCGCCACGCCCACCAGCAGCAGCGCCAGCGCCAGCAGCGAGGTGCCGATGGGGCGTTTGATGAAGGTGGCGGAAATGCTCATGGCCGTGCGTTCCCGGCGCCGCCCGGGGTGGCGGGCGCAGGCGGCGCGGCGCCGGCGCCGGCGCTGGCCACGGTGGCCGCGGGGGTCGCAGGGGTAGCGGGCGAGGCGGTTTCATTCACCCGCGCGCCCGGCTTGAGCTTGTACTGTCCGTCCACCACCACGCGCTCGTCGGCGGCCAGGCCCTTGGTCACGATGGCGCGGGCGTCCTGGATCTCGGCCACCTCGATCGGCCTGGAAGCCACGGTATGGTCCGCCCGCACCACGTAGACGTAGGTGCTCGACTGGCCGCGCTGCACGGCGGAGGCGGGAATGGTCAGTGCCTGTTCGCGCTCGCCGAGCACCAGCCGTGCGTTGACGTACTGGCCTGGCCACAGCGTGTGCGCGGGATTGGGAAAGCGGGCCTTGAGCTGGATCGTGCCCGAGGTGGTGTCGATGGTGTTGTTGAGCAGGATCAGGCTGCCGCGGCCCAGCAGCTGGCCGCTGCCGCGCTCGCTGGCCTCCACTGCGAGTGGCGTGCGGCTGCCCTGGATAGCCTGGTTGATGCGCTGGAATTCACTCTCGGGTAGCGTGAAGACCACGTCGATGGGGTCGATCTGGCGGATCACCACGATGCCGCTGGCGTCAGCCGCGTGGACGATATTGCCCGGGTCGACCAGGCGCGCGCCCACGCGCCCGGACAGTGGCGCGTTGATGGTGGTGTAGTCCAGCTGCACGCGCGCGGCGTTGACCAGCGCTTCGTCGTTCTTTATCGCGGCGGCCAGCTGCGCCACCTGCGCGCGCTGGGTGTCCAGCGTCTGCTCGGTGGTGGCGTTCTCCTGGATCAGTCCCTCGTAGCGCTTGAGGTCGAGCCTGGCGTTGGCGAGCTGCGCCTCGTCGCGCATCTTCTGCGCCTGGGCCTGCTGCAGCTGGGCCTGGAAGGTGCGCGGGTCGATCTGCGCCAGCAGCTGGCCGGCCTTGACGTCCTGGCCTTCGACAAAGCCCACGCGGTCGAGCTGGCCGTCCACGCGCGGCTTGACCGTGACCGTGGCCATGGCCTGCACGGTGCCGACCCCGCCCAGGCCGATCGGCACGTCCTCGCGCCTGACCAGCGCGCTGGAGACCGACACCGCGGGCGCGGGCGCGGCCGCCTGCCGCGGCGCCATCATGCGCTTGAGCGGCCCGATGGCGAACCAGGCCAGCGCGGCCAGCACGAGTATGGCGAGGCCGATCAGGAAGGGGTTGCGGCGGGAGGGCTGGGTCGCCATGGAATGCCTTGGGAAGTGGTGTGCCTGTGCGGTTCAGGGTTGGGCCGGGGCGCCTGCGCTGCCGGCGGGGGCGAGGGTGGCCGGCGCGTTGCCGGCCGCGCCGGGACTGGCCGGGCCGGACGGGGTGGCGGGGGGCATGGCGGACGGATCGGCCATGGCCAGCGCCGCGCTGCTCCAGCCGCCGCCGATTGCCTTGATCAGGCCCACGCTGGCGGCGAACTCGCGGCCACGCAACTGGATGGCGGTACGTTCATTGGACAGCGAAAGGGCCTGTGCCGTTACCACCGCCAGATAAGATGCCGTGCCGGCGCGGTATTGCGCCAGGCTCACGCGCTCGGCCACGCGGGCGGCGTCCACCGCGCGGTCCTGCACCACCACTTCCTGGTCGAGCACGCGCAAGGCCGAGAGGTTGTCCTCCACTTCCTGCAAGCCGTTGAGCACGGTCTGCCGGTACGCTGCCGCCGCGCCGTCGTAGGCCGCCACCGCCTGGTCATTCTGCGCGTTGCGCAGGCCACCGTCGAAGATGGTGCCCGCCAGCGCCGCGCCGAGCGACCACACGCGCCCCGGCGGGCCGAACCAGTTGGCCAGGCTGCCGCTGCTGGCGCCGCCCACGGCGGACAGCACCAGCGAAGGGAAATACGCCGCGCGCGCCACGCCGATGTTGGCGTTGGCCGCGGCCATGCGGCGTTCGGCGGCGGCGATGTCGGGGCGGCGCTCCAGCAGCGCCGAGGGCAGGCCCGGCGGCACCACGAGCGGGCGCATGGCGAATGCCGCGGGCGGCAACGCGAACTGCGCCGGGGCGAGGCCGAGCAGCACCGCGATGGCATGCTCGAGCTGGTTGCGCTGCACCTCCAGGTCGATCGCCTGCGCGCGCGCCGATTCCAGCGTGACCTGGGCCAGCGCCACGTCGCCCGAGGTCGCCACGCCGGCGCGGAACTGGCTCTGGGTGAGCTTGAGCGATGCCTCGTACGCGGCCAGCGTGCGGGCGTAGAGCGCCTCGAGCACGTCGGTCACGCGCAACTGGATATAGTCCTGCACCAGTTCGCCCTGGATGGTCAGGCGGGCCGCGGCAAGGTCGGCGGCGCTGGCCTGCGCGTTGTCGCGGGCGGCTTCGATGGTGCGCCGCACCTGGCCCCACAGGTCGACCTCCCAGCTGGCATCGAGGCTGGCCGAGTGCGTGTTGGACACGGTCTGGATGCCCAGCGTGTTGGTGCGCGCGCGGCCTGCCGACACGGCGGCGCCCAGGGTGGGAAACAAGCCGGCGCGCGCGCCCTGCGCCAGCGCGCGCGCCTGCCGGTATTGCGCCTCGGCCTGGCGCAGGCTCTGGTTGGCTGCGTTGGCCTGCACGACCAGTTCATTCAGGCGGGCGTCGTCGAAGCCGCTCCACCAGTCCTGGCTCAGGTCCACCGGGCGCGGCTCGGCGATCTTCCATTGGTGGTCGGGCGGCGTGGCCTCGCGAAAGGCCGCGGGCGTATCGGGCGGCGGACGCTGGTAGTCCGGGCCGACGGCGCAGCCGGCCAGCCAGGCGCAGGCCATGGCGATGCCGAGCACGCGCGTTGGAAGCGGGCGCGCGGTGATCATGCGGGGGAGCGACGTTCGGGCGTCATGGACGGGCCTTCGTGGTGATGCCGGTTTCCTGCACTGTCTAGCCTTGCCTGGCGATGTGCCGGCGGGGGCGGGGAAGCGTTCCAGGCATGCATGGAGGCGCGCCGCCGCGCATTGCCGCGAGGCTGTCCTATGGCAAGGATAGTGCGGGCCTGAAAGCGGTGTAATGCGCGGCGCATTACCGAATATTTCACTGGCTTACGCTGGTCCGCCTGGCGCGCGCTGCCAGGTGCGGCCTGGAATACATCGCGTCGGGCCGCGCGGGGGGCGGCGGCCAAGCTGTTACCGGATCTTGCCGGCAAGCCGGCCTCGGCATTGTGCGGTGCGCAAGGCCGCGCCGCCGCCGTGCCGGCGGAGGAAGCCCGGCGGACGTTTCTCGTGCGCGCAGCGGCGCCGCCGGCGCGCAGGGCGGATGCGGCACGCTGTTGTAATCTGGTGTAATCGTGCGGCGGCGCGCGCCCGCAGGTTGCATTTGCCTGGAGTGCCGCGTAGAAAGTAGGTGTCGGGCGGCGCAGCGGGAGGGCTGCGGCAAACCGGGCGGCCGGCCGGCGCACACAAGACCATCTGGACGACGAGCGGGAAGGCGTGGCCATGGAGACAGATCAAGAAAGCACACTGACCTATGCACTGCTGGCGGAGCCGGCGCGCGCCGCGATCTGCCGTGCGCTGCTGGAAGCGGGCGAGGAGGGCATGCCCGCCTTCGACCTCGCCGGCATAGCCGGGCTCAACCTGGCGCGGGCCAGCCATCATTTCCGCGAACTGACGCAGGCCGACGTGCTGGCCCTGATCATCCGCGACCGGCAGGTCATCTACGCGCTCAAGGCGCGCCGTGCCGTGCGCATGGCGCTGGAGTATCTGGACGCCAGCGGACTGTAGCCCGGGCGGGCGGCGCTGCCCCGTATAATTCCGCGCTTGCGAGCCCGCGCGGAGAGAAATCCGTGCGCGCGGCGATGGCACGGTGTGCCGTCCGGCCCCACCGATCCTGAGCTTCCCTATCCATGTCCGTCCTGGAAAACCTGTTTGCCGCCCTCGAAGAACATGGCTGGGCGGTCTCCGACGATCTGATCGGCGCCGACCTGGCATTGCGCCTGCACCGCGAGAGCAGCGCGGCGTGGGAGGCCGGGCGCTTCCATCCGGCCCGCGTAGGCCGCGCCGAGGGCATCGCGCGCGAAGCGGATATCCGCGGTGATTCGATCCTGTGGCTCGACGACGCCCCCGCCTGCCCCGCCAGGCAGGCGTTCCAGGCCTGGGCCGCCGATTTCCGCCAGACCCTGAACGGGCGTTACTTCCTCGGTCTCAAGCGCGAGGAATTCCACTTCTCGCACTATCCCGTCGGCACGGCCTACAAGAAGCACCTCGACCAGCATCGCGCGATGCGCGACCGCCAGATCTCGCTGGTGCTCTATCTCAATGCCGAATGGAGTGAATACGATGGCGGCGAGCTGGCGCTCTATTCGCCGGAGGACGACAAGATCGAGCTGCACCGCGTGCTGCCGCGCTTCGCGCGGCTGGTGGTATTTCGCAGCGACCTGGTCCCGCATGAGGTGTTGCCCTGCAACAAGACGCGCTGGGCGCTCACCGGCTGGTTTCGCACCGATGCGGCGTGAGCGCGCGCAGGCAAGCTGACCAGGCGGCCCGGCACATGGAGTGGAGCGATATCAAGATCTTCCTCGCGATCGCCCGCGCGGGCAGCCTCGGCGGCGCCGCGCGCGCGATCGGGCAGACCCAGCCGACCATGGGACGCCGGCTCAAGGCGCTGGAGGAAGCCCTGGGGCAATCGCTGTTCCAGCGCACCAGCGACGGCTTCGTGCTGACCGCCGAAGGCAGCGCCGTGTTTGCGCACGCGGAGCGCATGGAAGAAGAGGCGCTTGCCTTCGAGCGCCAGCTGTCCGGCCACGGCCGGGAGCTGGACGGCATGTTGCGCATCTCGTCGTCGGACTGGTTCGGCGTGCATATGCTCACGCCGGTGATCGCGGACTTTATCCGCTCGCATCCGCGCGTGGCGGTGGAGCTGGTGACCGACGCGCGCCTGTTCAGCCTGGCACGGCGCGAAGCCGACCTGGTGTTTCGCATCCGCGCCTTCGACGAAGCCGATGTGGTGCAGCGCAAGCTGATGCACATGGACTATGCGCTCTATGGCGCGCCCGGCGTGGCGCCGCCGCGCGCGGGCGGCGGGGAGGGCCATGCGCTGCTGACGCTCGACACCGGCTTCTCCGACCTGCCGGACGTGGCCTGGATGCGCCGCTTGCTGCCCGGCGCGCAGGTGGCCTTCGGCAGCAACAGCCGCGAGGCACAGGCGCGCCTGTGCGCGGCCGGCGCCGGGCTGGCGGTGCTGCCGTGCCTGCTGGCCGAGCGCGTGGGCGGGCTGCAGGCCATCGACCTCGGCGAGCCGCCGCCCGGCCGCGACGTATGGGTGGGCTACCACCGCGACCTGCGCCGGCTGGGCCGGCTGCGCGCTTTCCTCGATGTGGTCTTCGCACGCCTCGGCGCCGGCTAGACGCCAGACGAATGCCGGACGAATGCCGGATGGACGCTGCACGGATGCTAGAACGCAACCCGGTCGCGGCCGGCCGCCTTGGCGCGGTACAGCGCTTCGTCGGCCAGGCGCACGAGCTGGTCCGCGCCGTCTGATGCCATGCCGGCATCGACAGCCTGCGCGACCCCGATGCTCGCGCTGATGGGGATGGCCCGGCCGCCATGGCGGACGGCTTCCGAGCGGATGGCGCGGCGGATCCGCTCGGCCACCCCGATCGCGTCGGCGAATGCCGTGTCCGGCAGCAGCACCGCGAACTCCTCTCCGCCATAGCGGCCGAGCACGTCATGCTCGCGCAGGCAGGCGCCGACCCTCGCGGCGACCGCCTTGAGGACGGCGTCGCCGGCCGGGTGGCCGTGCTTGTCGTTGACTTGCTTGAAGTGGTCCAGGTCGAAGATCAGGATGCAGAGCGGCGAGCCGGACCTGCGCCAGCGCCGGAACGCTTCCCGCAGGCGGTCTTCCAGATGGCGGCGGTTGTAGAGTCCGGTCAGCGCGTCGCGTATCGCGGCCTCATGCAACGCGCCGACCGCCTCGTCGCGCGCGCGTTGCGCAATGGCCAGCTCCGTCACGTCGACGATCGTCACGCACACGGCAATGACCTCGTCGTCTTCCATGAGCGGCAGGAACTCGCAATCCTGCCGCATCCAGTCGAGATCGCAGGTGACCGGCAGGTCATGCGGGAAGCGGAACAGGTAAGGGCGGTGCTCCCACGAGGTGAAGGCGCTGATCTTCAGCAGGAACACCGAATCGAGCGTATGCGTGAGCCAGCCTGCGGGCAATTCGGGAAACAGTTCGAGCAGCGGCCGGTGCAAGGCGGCCGCGGCGCTGACGCCGCTGCGGTCCGCCATGAAGAGGTTCCAGAGCACGATGCGGTATTCCCGGTCCAGCACGAAGACGCCGCAGCCCATGCGCGCCAGCGCCAGTTCGTGAAGCCGCGCATGCGCGGCGGAGTCGAGGGACATGTCAGGGGCTCCAGACACTGCAAGGCAAAAACTGCAAGGCGAAGACCGCGGAGCCGGGTTCCGGGTCCCGCGGGGACTGCTAGAGAGCTAGAGACGGGCCAGCACCTCGTCGAGGGCCGTGCACAGCCGCTCGATCGCGCCCTGCGCCAGCATGGCGACCAGGGTCGCCTTGAAGCCGCCGTCCCCGATGCGGATGCTGAGCTCGAGCAGCAGCGCCTGGCCCAAGGCCGGATTGCCGGGCTTGTGCGCGGCGCCGAAGATCTGCTCCGCATCGATCTCGCGCGGCACGGAGAAGGTCGGCCTGCGGCCGAGCTGCGCGAGCAGGCCGGATACGCAGGCGCCAGCGAACACATTCGCGATTTCGAGCAGCAGGCCTCGCGACGCCATTTCCGCGCCGCCTTCGGCAGCCATGTCCTTGCCTGCGTAGACGGCTTCGCACAGCGCGCGCGCCGTCGTGGTCGAAGAACACCATGGTCTCGCCGGCGATATCCGAGCGGAAGCTCTGGCGGAAGGCGGCCACGTCGGGCATCTCGCCCAGCAACCGCGCGATTTCGTCCCTGAGCTGCTGCGGATCGACCAGGCAGATGCGCGGGATCGACAGCGTCACGACGCAGCCCAGCAGGCGCGCAAGCATCGCCCCCGCCGTGCCCATGCCGATATTCGCGATCTCCTGCAGAGCGTCGCAGCGGTCTTCGCCAAGGGTGGCGCGCGGGCCAGGAGCCGGCTGCGCCCTGATGAGCAGCTTGCGCGCAAGGGTGGCGTCGTCGCAGACGAGGTCAGGGCGTGCCATGAATTTCCTCCGATCAGTGTGGTGTCCGCCGGACGAGGATCCGTCTCGCTGGCAGCCCGGGGGCGGCTGCGCGCAGCTATTCGTCATGCTGTCCTGCCGGCGGGAGTCACATCGGGAATGCATGGTGAGAAAGCCGGCCGGATGGCATTCGGGTTAGCGAATGGCGGTGACATCCGGGTATCTGGAAGCTGTCCTCAATTAAACGGCGATGGACGCAAAGAGTAAAGCGGCCTTCCGATTCGGATTCTTATCGATGCCTTGATGCGAGGGATGCAATGCATTCATCC
>NZ_JBFTND010000188.1:0-26744 GCF_056397305.1 Cupriavidus sp. 05N40 | reverse complement strand
GACCGGAACATGCGCCCCGCCACCAGTCTTACCTGCGGGCGCAGATCCAGGCCCGCTGGCGACACGCCGCGAATCACCACGTTAGACGGCCGCTCCGAACTGGTCTTGGTGAGCGAGATGAGCACCACGGCTTCCTTGGACACCAGGGGCCGTCCGCCACCGCCCATCGCCACCGCCGGATGCATCTCCATGATGCTGGCCYGGTCGCGCGAGATGCCGCTTTGCACMTCGGTTTCGGCGCCCTTGCGGATCACCACCACGTTGTCTTGCTCGCCGGTGGTCACGAGTGTCTTCTTGAGGCCCGCGTCGAGCATCAGCATGGTGGCGAATACGAACACCACCAGCGCCAGCCCGCCGGCCGTGAGCGACGTGGTGAGCCGGCGTGCCCACAGGTTGCGCGCGATATAGGAAAGCGGAATCGCCATGGCTGCCCCGGATCCGCTAGCCGATGGCCCGCAGGCCTTCGACGATGCGCACGCGCGCCGCCTGCACGGCCGGCACGATGCCGGCGGCGACCCCGATCACCAGCGCGCATGCCGCCTGCAGCCGGAACGTCTCGCCCGACACGCTGAAGACGGGAAACACACCGCCCACTGCCTGCTTGAACAGGCTCGCGACGGGCGACGTGGCGAGCATGCCAATGCCGCCGCCCACGATCCCGATGGCGATCGATTCACCGAACACGAGCAGCGCCAGGAACCCGGGCCCGAAACCGAGCGCCTTGAGCGTTGCGTACTCGACGGTGCGCTCGCGCGCGCTCATGGCCATGGAGTTGGCCATCACCGCCATGATGATCACGATCACCACGTAGGAGACGACGCGGATCGCCGCGATGATCTGGTTGGACATGGCCACGAAGCCGAGCTGGAATGCCTGCTCGGTCTCGGTGAGCGTCTCGGCAAGGGAGTTCTTGAAGACGCCATCCACGCCGCGCGAGATCGCCGCGGCATTGTCCGGGTTCGCCACGCCGATGACAAAGACGCCGACCTGGTCCGCCTGCCGGGGCGAGCGCTTGCGCACGGTCTCGTTCAGGTATTCCCAGTGGAACACCATCTGGCGCGTGATGGTGCTCTCGTCGCGGCCGTCGAGGATGCCGCGCACGACGAACTCCCAGGTGCCGGGATAGATGGTGCCTTTGATCGGGATGACGTCGCCCACCTTGAACCCGAACTGGTCCGCGAGCTGGCGCCCGACCAGGGCGCCCTTGCGGTCGCGCTGGTAGTCGGYGCGCTGCTGCGGCGGCACGACGAACTCCGGGTACAGGTCGAGATAGTTGTCGGAAACCGCGAACTGCGCAAAGAAGTTCTTGGGATCGCGGTAGACGCCCCCGAACCAGTTGGAACGGGCCACCAGCGTGACCCCGTCGACACCACGGATACGGTTCTCATAGCTCAGTGGCAAGGCGAACACCAGCGAGATGGCGTTGCGGGTCACCAGCCGCGCATTGGATGCCGCCGCGGCGCCCGCGTACCAGGCGTCGACCACCGTGCGCAACAGCCCGAAGGCCAGCACCGCCACCACCAGCCCCACCACGGTCAGCGTGGTGCGCAGCTTGTGCCGCAGCGCGTTCCTGACGATCAGCTTCAGCACGTACATGGCATACGTCCGCAATGCCCGCAATGCCCGCAACGCCGTTCAAGCAGCCTTCCCATGGCTGAGTTCCCCCTTCTCCAGGTGCACCAGCGACTTCGCCGCGCCGGCGGCGTGCGCATCGTGCGTGACCATGATGATGGTCTTGCCGAGCTCCGCGTTGAGCCGCTGCATCATCGACAGGATCTCCGCGGCGGAGGCGCGGTCCAGGTCGCCGGTAGGCTCGTCGGCCACGATCAGCATCGGGTCGGTGATCAGCGCGCGGGCGATGGCGACGCGCTGCTGCTGGCCCCCGGACAGTTCGGAAGGATAGTGGCTCATGCGGTCGGCCAGGTTGACCATCTCGAGCACCAGCCCGACCCGCGCGCGCCGCTCCGCGCGCGTGAGGCGCGTCAGCATCAGCGGCAACTCCACGTTCTCGTAGGCGGTGAGCACGGGCATCAGGTTATAGAACTGGAAGATGAAACCCACGTTGGCCGCGCGCCAGTCGGCCAGCGTTGCTTCCGCAAGCCGCGTGATGTCGAGCCCGGCGACCAGCAGCTCGCCGCTGTCCGGCCGGTCGATGCCGGCAATCAGGTTCAGCAACGTGCTCTTGCCCGAGCCGGACGGCCCCATCAATGCGATGAATTCGCCCTCGCCGATGTCGAGGGTGATGTCGGTCAGGACCGGTACGGTCTGCGCGCCGCGCCGGTACGATTTGGCGACGTGGCGGATGGCGACGAGCGGCGCGGTGTTCACGTTACTTCTTCGCCACGGTGACCTTGGCGCCGTCCCGGATCTTGTCCCCGGGAGCCAGCACCAGCACGTCGCCCGGAGCCACGCCGCCGACCGCGACGAGATCCCCCAGCCTGGCGCCCGTGGTGACCGCGACTTCGCGCACCATGCCGTCCTTCACCACGAAGGCCACCTTCCTGCCGCCACGCTCGACGATCGCGCCCGGTTGCACCGCAACCAGGGGCTGCCGGTCCTGCGGCGATACCGGCTTCGACAGGAACGCGATCTTGGCGCTCATGTCGGGCAGCACGCGCGCGTCGCGGTCAACGAAACGCACCTTGACCAGCACGGTCGCCTTCGACCGGTCCACGGTGGGCACGATGCGCGAGACCCGGCCCTCCATCCTCAGCGCGGGCAGCGCGTCGAGCTGGAGTTCGCAGGGCTGGTCCACGCTGATCTTGCCGATATTGGACTCCGCCACGTCCGCTTCGACTTCAAGGGTCTCCATGTCGGCGATGGTCACGACGGCACCCTTGGTGTCGGACGCGGACGAGAACGGTGTGATGTTGTCCCCGACATTGGCATGCTTGATCAGAACCACGCCATCGAAGGGCGCGCGGATCACGGTCTGGTTCACCGCGACCTGGGCGACACGGGCATTGGCCTGCGCCGAGGCAATGGCGGCGCGGGCGCTGCCGACCGATGCCCTGGCCTTGTTGTAGCGCGCCAGGTCGGCCTCGTACTGCGCCGTGGAAATCGCCTGTGGCACGAGCAGGGTCTCGGAACGGCGCAAGCTGGTTTCCGCATCCTTCAACTCGGCGACCTGCAGCTCGAAATTGGCCTGCGCCACGCCCACCTGGGCCGACGCCTGGGCCAGGGAGGCCTCGACGTCCCTGCTCTCGATCCGGGCAATGATCTCGTCCTGCTTCACCCGGGAGCCTTCCAGCACGCCGAGCCATTCGAGCCGGCCTTGCGCCTTCGAGCCGACCGCCGCCTTGCGCTGCGGCACCACATAGCCCGTCGCGTTGAGCATGGTGTAGTTCTGCGACGGGTAGGYCGAAGTGACGGTCGCCGTTTCCACGGCCTGCGGGGCAGTCAGCCGGACGGCAATGCCGGCCACGGCGGCGATGACCAGCGCAATGGCAGCGTAAGGCACCCAGCGCCGGCGCCGCGGCGCCGGCGCGAGCGAGCCGCGGTCGATTTTCAGCCTTGCCAGATCGTGATCAGCCAATTTTTCGGACCTTTCCCAGAAAACCAGAGCGTGTTCCGGAGCGCCTTGCAAGGCGCACGCCCCGGCGAAGCGCCCCGCCCGCATGTGCTGCGGCAGACAGGTCCCCAGTATAGTGCCGCGCCCGGACAGTGCTTGCAATGCCACATCGGCAGCGACACGACGGAGATACGGCGGCCCGGACCTGGCGGGCGGCCGGCATCGTCCTTCCACGCGCCCGCGGAGATGCCGGCGTCAGGTATCCCCGACGACGCAGGGCCGCCAGGTCGAGGCTCGCCATTCATGCACGCCGCCTGATGCCTCACTGATAGTGATGGATACCATCAAAAATTATCGTTGTACATGATTCGACCCGGCGCATAACTTTAGTGCACACGCTCTCGGGTCCATTCCCCAGGCCATTTGAGCGGACAGCCAGGCCGCTTGCCCGGCGATCGACTTGATCGATCAGGCAGGCGTCGAGCGGCACCGGCCAATAAAGAAATTCAAATAATTGGAGGAGACATGACAGAACGGATCGGCTATGCCGGGATTCAAAGCAATCCCGTGTTCAAGGAGCTCGTCAGCAGACGCAGGCGGCTCACAATTCTTCTTTCCGCGGTGACGATCGTCCCTTACTGCATCTTTATCCTGGTTGCCGCACTAAGCCCGGGTTCGCTTGCATCGCGGCTTTCCGGGCAAAGCAATATCACGATCGGCTGGGTCGTTGGCGCGATGCTTATCCTGGGAAGCTGGCTACTGACGGGATTCTATGTCCGGCAGGCCAACGTCGACTTTGACCGACTCACGGAAAGACTGGCACTCGGGGCTGAAAAATGAAACCGAAGCTAAAGGCAGCGTTCATTTTCTTGTCTTGCCCGCTCGCAATGCCATCCTACGCGGCCCCGGGAGCGCTGCAAAACATAGAGGCGCAGCCGATCAATACCGTCGCCATTCTCATGTTCCTGGCATTCGTGGTCGCCACCCTCGGAATAACGTACTGGGYCGCATCCAAGACGAAATCGCTGGACACCTTCTACACCGCTGGCGGCGGCATCTCCGGATTCCAGAACGGACTGGCCCTGGCGGGCGACTATATGTCGGCGGCCGCCCTGCTCGGGATCAGCAGCATGATCTTTTCCAGCGGCTACGATGGCTTTATCTACTCCATCAGCTTCTTCGTCGCCTGGCCACTGCTTCTGTTCCTGTTCGCGGAGAAAATCAGGAACCTTGGCAAGGTCACCATATCCGACATCGCAGCGTACCGGCTGGACCAGAACACGATACGAATATCCATGTCGATCGGGTCCCTCACCGTCGTTTGCTTCTACCTGGTCGTGCAAATGGTCGGCGCCGGACAACTCATCCAACTTCTCTTTGGCCTGGACTACAACTATGTCGTCATCGGCGTGGGCCTGCTGATGATGATCTACGTCACGTTCGGGGGCATGGTCGCGACCACCTGGGTACAGATCATCAAGGCAGTCCTTCTCCTGGCCGGCGGAACGCTTCTGGCAATCCTTGCATTGTGGAAATTCAATTTCTCGATTGATTTCCTGCTGGCCAATCCTTGGACTATCCGCCATCGTCATCGTCGGCAAAGACCCTGCCTTCTTCGTCGGAGGGGACATCGGCGGCAAGCTCATCGGCGGCGGAAACATGCCCGTCATGCATCTGGCCAAGGCCCTCGGCGGCGACGTGTTCCTCGGATTCCTGTCAGCGGTAGCCTTCGCGACCATCCTGGCCGTTGTCGCCGGTCTCACCATGGCCGGATCGTCCACTATCTCCCATGATCTGTACGCCAGGGTAATCATGAAGAACCGGGCGGACCCGGCGCGCGAGATGCGGGTGTCCAGGGTTGCCTCGGTGTGCATCGGTGTCGTCGCCGTTGGCCTGGGAATTCTCTTCAAGGACCAGAACATCGCCTTTCTCGTCGCCCTGACCTTCGGCGTTGCCGCATCCGTGAATTTCCCGATCCTGGTGCTCTCCATCTACTGGAAAGGCCTGACCACGCGCGGCGCATTGATCGGCAGCGTGGCGGGGATCCTCTGTTCAGTGGGGCTCGTGATCCTGTCGCCGGCGGTCTGGGTGAAGGTACTTGGGTACAAGACGGCGATCTTCCCCTACGACTATCCCGCGATCATTTCGACGAACGTGGCCTTCCTCGTCACCTGGCTCGGATCCGTCACGGACCGGAGCGCCCGCGGCCGCCAGGAGCGCAAGGACTACGAAGGTCAGTTCGTCCGGGCCCAGACCGGAATCGGGGCGTCCCGGGCCGTCAGCCACTAGCCACGCTCCTCCGCTCGGCAAGGTATCGGCCAGGTCCACCTGCCTGGCCATTTCACGATCATTGAAGGCGGAATCAGTTTCCCTTTCATGCAGGCCCACGCCTAGGAATTTCTGGAGCTGAAAATGCAGTACAAAGACACCGGCCTAAGGTTTTCCCGCATTACGATTTTCATTCATTGGCTGATCGCGGCCGCCGTCGCGCTGATGGTCTGGCTTGGCCTTTCCGCCAGCCAGCTGGAGAACGGCCCGGAGAAGGCCGAAATCCTCCGGGTGCATGGCGGCGTAGGGGTGCTCGTCCTCGTCGTTTCCATCTATCGCCTGTGGGCGAGACTCACTTCCTATCACCCCCTCCCGCTCGGGTCGCCGAATCCGATCGAAGTCATCATCGGCAGGTCCGTGGCGGTTGGCCTGGCTCTCGCGACCGTTCTCTTGCCATTGGACGGATGGCTGGCCATGTCTGCGGCAGGCGAAGTCATCACGCTGCCCGGCGGCATCGTGCTCCCCGCCCTGATGGGACCGAATGCCGAGGTGGCGTACGTCGCGAAGCTGCTTCACAAGGTTGGCGTGTACGCGTTTCTCGCCGGACTGGCCCTTCATATCTTTGGCGCCGTCAAACATCACTTCGTTCTCAGGAACGACACGCTGAAGCGAATGCTGGGCAAGAACGTGGAGCTCTGATCATGAAGCACGAAAGCCAAATCATCATGTCGAAGAATCCAGCAACAACATTGTGCGGCATCGAATATCCGGTATTCCAGGCAGGCATGGCCGGCATTTCCGGGCCGGCGCTGACGGCGGCGGTGTCCAATGCCGGCGGCCTGGGACACCTCGGCGGGCTGCGCCTGCCACCCCTGGCCCTGAGAAAGTGGATTCGCGAGACGCGGGAACTGACAGACAAGCCATTCGGCGTGAATCTCGTCCCGTCCTTCGGTGGCCCGGATGTATTCGAAGCGCAGTTCCGCGTTGTGCTGGAAGAAAGACCGCGGGTACTTTCGCTCTTCTACGGCAGCTTCCACGAGATGATTCCACGGGCGAAGAATGCGGGAATCACGGTCATCGTCCAGGTCGGAACGCTGAGTCTTGCCAGGGAGGCGATCGCGCAGGGGGCGGACATCATCGTCGCCCAGGGGGCCGAGGGTGGCGGACACCTCAACCAGGGAACGATCGGCGTGATGTCGCTGGTCCCTGCCATCGTCGCCATCTCGAAGGGACGCCCCGTCCTGGCCGCGGGCGGCATTACGAACCGTGCCGACGTGCGGGCCGTGATTGAAGTTGGCGCTTCGGGAGTCTGGGTTGGCACCGCTTTCGTGGCAAGCGATGAATCCCTTGCGCATGACCTCTACAAGCAGAAGATCGTGGCGGCCACGGTGGACGATACCGAATATCGGACCGGATACTCGTTCGGCTGGAAATTCGGCACCCCGCACAGGGTGATTCCCAACCGCAAGAAATGGAACCTCGTGAAATATGTAGGTGGCGGAGCGCGCRTCATCGACAAGCCCGAAATGGCGGAAAAGCTGTCGCTATACGCAGGCCAGGGCGTCGGGAAGATCGATGGCATCGTCCCCGCCCGCCAACGCGTTGCCGAGCTGGTCGAGGGCTTCTCCCCCTGGTTGCCCGCAGACGCCCTGCCGGCGCTCCACGGCACTCACGAGACGGCCTGAGCCGGCGCCGGGCAGTTCCGGGGGGCCTGGATATCCGGCCTTGAGATGTCCAGGCCCCCCGATCGGGGCCCGGGGCCGGACACGGGAAGTCCACACGGACTACTCCCCGATGGATTCGAATTGCTCGTGCGCCATATCGACCATGGCACGGACGGCCGACGTCTCGAAGGTATCCTTCCTGCGGACGAACACGGTCGCCACGCGCGAGAATTCGGACGGAAGCTTGTGACAGCGGATCAGCTCCCGCGAGCCTTGATTTTCCACGACGGCGCGGGGAAGTATCGTCACACCCATCCCTGCCGTCACGCACGAGATGATCCCGTCGAGCGTGCCCAGTTCCAGTATCTGTCCCGGAATGAGTCCGGCCTGATAAAGCCATTGCTCCAGGGTGGAACGATAGAAGCAACCCGTGCGGAAAACGAGGACCGTCTGCTGAGCCATGTCCTTCGTAAGGCTTGCCAGCGTCCGATACTTCCTGCTGCTGACGAGGACGAGCTCCTCCTTGAAGATTCCCTCCTGGTGCAATACCGCGTTCTGGTGGAACCCACCGACGAACGCCCCGTCAAGCCGGTGACTCTCCACTGCCTTGATGAGCTCCACGGTCGTGCCGGTGATGAGCGAGAGCTGGACCTGCGGATACTTTTCCCGATAGCCGGCCAGTACCTTTGGCAGCCTGACCGCCGCGGTGGTCTCCATCGATCCCAGCCGCAATATCCCGGTCGGCGTCGACGTATCCAGCAAGACACTCCGGCTCTCGTCGGCCAGCTGAAGAATGCGCTGCGCGTATCCGAGGAAGGTCTCTCCCGCCGAAGTGAGCGTGATGCCGCTCTTCTGGCGAATGAACAGAGGCTGCCTGAGTTCCTGTTCGAGATCCTTCACCCGCATTGTCACATTCGACTGGACGCAATGCACTTTCTCCGCAGCAGCAGTGAAGCTACCTTCTTCCGCTGCCGCGCAAAACATCCTTAGCTGGCGCAGCTCCATGTTATCGACTCCAGATATTACATTTTATGATGGCTAGAATTCTTGGAAATCAGATGTAGCGATGCAGCGCCTAAATTATACTTCAGCTATCCACCGCGAAGCTTAAGTGAAATTATTCGTTTTTCCCGGTGCGGATGTCTTTTACAACGTCACGTCAATGCCATTTCAGACAAGTGATCGGGCTGTTACCAAAGGCAAATGGAATGCAGTCCTTATAAATTCCCGTCCCTGGTTCACATGAAAGGAATGAAGCATTTTTTCATGAACGGAAATAAGCTCCCTCTTCTATTTCACCGCGGTCATTTCACTACGGCGCGCGCAAGATCCTCCTGCCCCGCCGCCGGTCGCCGCTAGTCGCCGCTTGTCGCGCCACTTGCCCCGTTAGCCGGCGAGTTCACACATTTCTGCAAAGGTGAAGTTGATGCAAGATCCGGGTATTAGCGCCGAAGTCGAAGGGATTTTTGCCGGCGGCATTGGCATCCTTGGCGAAGAGGGCCATCGAAGCGGAATCTTCAAGAGACGGATCCGCGGCGAGGCCAAGGTGTCCGTCGATGGCATCGAAGGTGACGAACATGCGGATCCGAGGGTTCACGGTGGCCCCGAAAAGGCCGTCCATCATTTCGCCGCCGAGAACTACCGGCGCCTGGCGGAATGCTTTCCCGATTGTGCGGGCATCCTTGTCCCCGGCAGCCTCGGCGAGAACATATCAACGAACGGGCTCACGGAGCGGAACGTACATATCGGTGATGTCTTCAGGATGGGCGGAACGGTCCTGCAAGTGTCCCAGCCGCGAAGCCCATGCTGGAAGATAAATCACCGCTTCAATGCGGACGGCATGTCTCTCGTGGTCGCGCAGGAGCGCATGACCGGTTGGTATTACCGAGTGATCGGCAGTGGGATCATTGGACCGGGCGACAAGTTAGAGCTGATCGAGCGCGAAACAGAACGGTTCTCGATAGATGAATTCTGGCGCGTCCAGTCGTCCAGCCGGCCTGGCATCGACGACATGCTGGCCCTCATCGCCGTTCCGGGACTCGCCAATAGCTGGAAGGTGCGCCTGAACGACCGGGTACGGTGGATCCGCCAACGACACCCCGGATTGTGAGGTGCCGGCCGGGCGCACCGTCCTGATGGACTACGCCATGCCCCTCCGCCCGACTGGCGCCCGGCAGCCGCATGCGGATCTCAAGGCGCCTCCGGCTTGTGCCGGGGATCGTCGTTCGGATCGAGGTATTCCAGCCCGAGCGGCCCGGTGCCGCTGACCTGGGTGATGTACTCTCCCGACCTCGCCCAATGGAAGTGCGGCGTGCCCCCTGGCAGCACCACGACACTGCCGGGCGGATAGGCCGTCAGTTTCTGCGGGTCGAACTCATTACCGATGCCAATGTAGAACACCCCCGCGATCACGGTATAGACCCGGTCCTCGGGATGAACATGCGGCATGAGCTTCACGCCGCCCGGCACCTTTACGCGAACCACGTAGGGACCGGGCTTGCCCGGATCGCCGACCAGCACGGACAGCTGCGCACGCCGCGGGAAAGCGGCGAAGGACGACCACTGGATGTCTTCCTGCTGAATGGAGCCGACCTGCTTCGGCGAAAGCCCCCCGGCAAAGGCGGCGTGCCCGGTGATCAGGCACGACACGGCACAGACGATGCCCGCGACATTGGTCAGAATCTTTCGCATACCAGATACTCCTTTCTCCGTGAGCGGCCGCTCGGCAATGGGCCGCGACTGCCTCGACGTGAAGGCCCCGGAACCGCCCGCCTTCGGGTTCGTTCTCGCCGGGATCGCGCCGATCGACGTGACCAATATATTTCCTGCATGGATTCCGGTACACATCAGGGCGCTAACAAGAGTTGGTACACCGTGTAAAAGATGCCATCCGTCATCGCGTCAYCGCGCCGGCCCGCGCGGCCTGCCGGGCTTCGCCGCCGGGCAGCGTTGCAAAGCCGCCGCACCCGCCGCGGCCATCGCGAGCGCGATCCAAAGCGCGATCACGCATGCGTGGAGGAACGGCTGCGTGACTCCCGGCAATTGAAAACGCCCGGCCACACTCCCCCGGGCGTTAGTCGTCTCGACCTGGCTGGCAATCCAGCAGGCGGGAAAGTGTCAATCCCTGGTCCGAGCTGTAAAATCCTCGCCGTTGATCCGGCTCGAGATGCTGATGTTCTCGGCCCGATGCTCGTGCAAGATCACGTTGATGATCTTCGGATCCGAGCCGATCGAGTCATGCGTCACCTGGATGATGTCTCTGATCAGCCTCGCACGACGCTCCTGCGTCAGGCCGGCATTGATGTGGCATTCGATAAATGGCACGGTTATCTCCGGGAATGATGTTATTTCAGGCGGCTGACCAGGTCCTTGTCGTTGGCCGCGCCTTCGACATAGTCCGGCAGGTGCTCGCCATGCTCGACGAAATTGATCCCGCGGCCTTCCCGGATCACGAAGAAGATGTCGTCCTTCGTCTCGCCGGTCGCTTCGCTGACCACCCGCAGCAGTCCGGCCGCGAGCTGCCGCTTCTGCTCATCGGTTCTGCCAAATCGCATGTCACAAGAAATGAGGGCCATCCGGGTCTCCTATAGGCCTCTGTCGTCACTGGATTCCCGGGTGCTTCGCCGGGAACTTCGGTACCGGACTTACCCTCGTCATGAGCTGCATCAGCTCAGCAACCGAGTGCGCATCCAGTGCAGAGACCAGATCGATGATCCGGCCTCGAAGCGTTTCATCAGCGTATTGCTCGCTGAGCCAATGGAATTTCTCGACCGTGCGGTCCCAGCTGAGCGGGTTGTCGAGCCCGCCTTCAAAGCCGACGTGCTCGGCGGAGAACACCCTTCCGTCCTTGCACCGGATCGTGACCCTGGTGTTCAAGGCACTGGGGTAACGGGCGGTGAATGCGGGGTCGGGACGCACGACGACCCGCTTCAGCAGGGCCTGCGCATCGTCCGCCTGCACTCGGCCCGGCTCCAGCTGGGCAGGTCCGACCTGGTCATCGAGCATAGCGGCCGCGATAAGATACTTGAGGTTGTAGTCCGCCTGCTCCTTGGTCCGCGGATCATCCTTCGGGCCGAAGCCGCCACCACCCGCGATGTCGAAGCCGGTCTGGAAGATGTCGCACACCACTTCCTCGACCTCCTCGCTTTTCACATCGTTCGCGCGCTTGAGGGCGAGCGTCACCTCAAGCACCGGTTGCCCGTGAATCAGCGAGCAGTACTTCTTCATCACCGTCTGGAAAATGATCTCCAGCCGCTGATCCTCCCATTCGACATCGATTGGCTGGTCGAACATGCGGACCAGTCCGTTCGGCCCTTCGAACAACCGCAGCGGGCCGGTGAAGCCGCGCTTCGCAAGCGACGCCGCGTACACCGCGCGCATCCCGGTGATGCCCGGCGAAAATCCCTTCCATTGCGAGACCGGTTCGGAGTGAACGCAGGTCAGCGAGATGTTGTCTACCGTGGCGATCGCTATCGCATGGGCGAGCTGGTCCGCGTCGAGGCCGAACAACCTGCCGGACGCGGCCGCCGCCGAAACCGCGAGCTGAATGGCATGGTTGAAGCCCTTCGCCATCACGGGGACGATCGCCGTGATGCGGCACTGGATTTCATACGCTACCGCCAGCGCGAGCATGAACGCCTCGCCACTTGCGCGCGCATGCTCGGCCGCCGCGAGCACCGCGCCGAAATTATCGCTTGGATGACAGAGCCCGCCGGGAGACATATAGCTGTCCAGCAGATCGACGTAACGAACCAGGCCCGAGTTGTATAGCGCTGCCTCGCAATGCGCTGGACGGTGGTCGGTGCGGTCATTCTTGACAGTTGCCTGTTGGATGATTTCAATTCATGCGAATTTCCATCCGCTACTTCCGCAACGTCTTGCGCTCCCGATATTTCATCTCGCTTCGCGCAGTTGCATTGCAACTGATATTAGGTGATCGATTGCGGCGCCCGAAACGAATTGTTTTGATAGCGGCAATCATCGAAGCAGATAGCCACCGCCCTCAGGCGCCAGGAAAGCGCCGCGATTTCCACAATGCCCGCTCCGCGGATCAATGCTGGCGTCCATGCCAGTGCGGCAGGGAGCCGGTGCGGCGTTTCCTGACGACAAGCCGGCCGCACCCCGATCAGTGCAAGCGGCTCCCGCCGTTCGCGAGGCTCAGCAGCGCTTGCTGGACTTTGGCCGCGGGGAGGTAGCCCGAGCTGAGCTGGCGCAACTTTCCGTCGGCTTCAACGAGCAGCGTCGGGAATCCCGAGACCCCCCACCTGCGTGTCAGCGCGAAATCCGCCCGCGCCGCCTGCACTGCCTCCTCCGACGCCCAGGCGCTATGGAAGGCATCGGCGCTCGTCGGGTAGCCGGCGGCCGTCAGTGCGCGTGCGCCGATCTCTGCCAGGACATTGCCGTCCGTGGTGTCGAGCCCGTCGACATAGAACGCACGCTGAAATGCCTGGAAGACCGTCAGCAGGTCCACCGAAGGTTCGACCAGGCGAGCGGTGGCCACGGCGCGGCAGACCGGCTCGGTGTCGTAGACGAAGTCCTTGCGCGCGAGCAGCGCCTCGCGGTTGAACTCGGCGCCGCTCATCTGTTCCACGCGTGCCCAGTGCGACAGGCGGAACTGCTTGCCGGCGTCATCGAGCACCTGCGTCGATCCGGCCCCCATGGCGCCCAGGACAATATGCACGTCAAGGTCGGGCATGCTTTCGACGATGGTGGTCATCTCCTTGCCAAAGCCGTAGCACCAGGAGCACATCGGGTCGCCAACAAATATCAGTTTCATGGTCTGTTTCCAGTGGATCGCGTTTGAACGGGGATGGGCACTTCGCGGCCCATCGGCCGCAACGCCCCGGGGCTGCGGCACCGGAACTGAATATAGGACCGAACCACACCGGCACCAACAGCGCCAGCCGCAATTCAGTTGTTACGCTGCGTAACCAGAGCGAGGCCGGCCCGATGTTCCGCAGCGACCCGACCATGGCGGGGCGTCCCAGGCAACGCAAAAGAGGCGCCGTGCGCGCATGCTCCGCGCGCGGCGCCTCGCTGCCCCTGACTGCAGACAGGCGGCCGGGACCGCTTACTTGGCCGTCGGCATCGCGAATTCGGCACCCTTGTCGGTGCTTTCCGGCCAGCGCTGCATGATGGACTTCTGCTTCGTATAGAAGCGAACGCCTTCTTCGCCGTATGCGTGCGTGTCGCCGAACAGGCTGCGCTTCCAGCCGCCGAAGCCATGCCAGGCCATCGGGACCGGAATGGGTACGTTGATGCCGACCATGCCCACCTCGATGCGACGGCCGAATTCACGTGCCACATGGCCATCCCGCGTATAGCATGCGACGCCGTTGCCGAACTCGTGCGCATTGACCAGGTCCACGGCTTCGGTGAAGTCCTTGACGCGCACGCACGCGAGGACCGGCCCGAAGATCTCTTCCTTGTAGATGCGCATCTCCGGCGTGACGTTGTCGAACAGCGTGCCGCCGGTGAAGAAGCCATCCTCGTGTCCCTTGACCTGGAGACCGCGACCGTCCACCACCAGCGTCGCGCCTTCGTCGACGCCCAGGGCAATATATCCCTCGATGCGCTCGAGCGCCTGCCGCGTGACGATCGGGCCCATTTCGGCGTCGGCCTCCATGCCGTTCTTCACGACCAGGTTGCGCGCGCGCTCGGCCAGCCGCGGGATGATCTTGTCGGCGATATCGCCCACCAGGACAGCGACCGAGATCGCCATGCAACGTTCGCCGGCGGAGCCGTATCCAGCCCCGACCAGCGCGTCGACAGCCTGTTCGATGTCCGCATCCGGCATGACGACCATATGGTTCTTCGCGCCGCCGAGTGCCTGCACGCGCTTGCCGTGCCTCGCGCCGGTCTCGTAGATATAGTTGGCAATGGGCGTCGAGCCGACGAAGCTGACCGCCTTCACGTCGGGATGGGCCAGCAGCGCATCGACGACCACCTTGTCGCCCTGCACCACATTGAAAATGCCATCGGGCAGGCCCGCTTCCTTCAGCAACCTCGCCATGAACAACGACGCGGACGGGTCGCGTTCGCTCGGCTTCAGGATGAACGCATTGCCGGCGGCGATCGCAACCGGGAACATCCAGCAAGGCACCATGCACGGGAAGTTGAACGGCGTGATGCCTGCCACGACACCCAGTGCCTGGCGCACCGTCCAGTTGTCCATTCCCGTCGAGACCTGCTCGGTGTAGTCGCCCTTGAGCAATTGCGGAATGCCGCAGGCGAACTCGATGACATCGATACCGCGCGCGACCTCGCCTTGCGCATCGGAGAAAACCTTGCCATGTTCTGCCGTGATGATCGCGGCGAGTTCATCGCGGTGCTTGTTCATCAGTTCGAGGAAACGCAGCATGATGCGGGCACGGCGGATCGGCGGCGTATTGCTCCACTTCGGAAAGGCCGCCTTCGCACTTGCCACCGCAGCGTCGACATCGGCAGTCTCGCCCAGCAGCAGCTTGCGCGGACGCTCGCCTGTCGCCGGATTGAAGATGGCCTGGGTACGCGCACCCGAACCGCGAGCCGGCTCACCGTGTATGAAATGTGTCACATCGGCCGTGTCGTTAAACGCTTGCATCTCGACTCCTCAACATTGGTTGGTATGGACGGAGTTTAGGAAGGTGCCGCACGTGTGCAAAGGTGCTAACATTGAATTGATTGTTTTCATTAATGAACAATAAAAACATGGATACCCGAACGGTCGAAAGCCTCTGGACCCATTTGCACTGGTTGACGGTCCTTGCCGAACAGGGCAGCTACACCGCAGCCGCGGCACGCCTCGGCGTCAGCAAGGCGGCAATGAGCCAGCGCATCGCCGAACTGGAACGGGCGGCGGGCGTCGCGCTGGTTCAGCGCACCACACGCAGCGTGCGCTTCACCGAAGCCGGGCAGCGGCTTGTCGAAGACACGCGCGGGGAATACGAGCACATTGCGACGAGCTTCGCCACGGTCAGGGAAATGGCGGGCGTGGCGCGCGGATTGATCCGCGTGACGGCACCGGTGGCGTTCGTCCGACAACAGCTGGTGCCGCGGATGTCGGCTTTCCTGCGTGCCAATCCCGAAGTCCGCGTGCAACTCGAAGTGTCCGACCGGCTCAGCTCGATCGCCACCGAAGGATTCGATCTGGCCATCCGGCACAGTGCGCAAGCGCCTGAAACGCATGTCGCATGGAAGCTGTGTGAAACGCGCTCCGTGATCGCCGCGACGCGCGCGTACATCAAGCTGCGGGGCCTGCCGAAGGCGCCGGCGGACCTCTCCTCGCACGACTGCCTGTTCTACCCCCGCGCCCTCGGCGCCGGGATCTGGTCTTTCGAGCGAAAGGCGGCGCGCAAGCCGAGCCCCGGGCCGGTCACGGTCACGGTGAACGGACCGTTCTCGGCCAATAACAGCGAAGCGCTGCGCGACGCCGCGCTCGACGACATGGGCATTGCCCTCCTGCCTGACTTCACTGCACAGGCGGCAATCCGGGCCGGCAAGCTCGTGGTCATACTGCCGGACTGGCGTCCGGTCGGTGCCTTTGCCGACCAGCTCTATGTCGTGCGACCTTACACGCCCCACGTGCCGCGCGCGGTCGCACTGTTCGTCACGTATCTTCGCGAGACGTTCGCTGACGGGTTTCCCGTCCAGTAAGCTGCATTGGCATCTTGCGGCGCCCGCCTCGTCCATTCGCGCCTGCATTATTGTTTCCCGCCACGCAAAGGATATTTTCCGATTCGCTCGCGCCTCGCCAACGCGGCCAGCGGTAYAGTCCACCGTTTACTCGTTCTGTACGGGCTCCGGTCTAACGATCGCGAAGCTGGAAAAGCATGAGCAGGTCTGCCACTCGAGTATTCCTTGTCACCGGCGTGAGTTCAGGCTTCGGCCGCGCGATATCGCAGGCCGCGCTCGCCGACGGCAGCACTGTCATCGGCACCGTCAGGAATGAGGCCGATAGAGTGGCGTTCAGGAAGCTGGCTCCGGGGCATGCCGATGCGCTTGTCCTCGATCTCACCGATCTCGATGCCATCGGCCCGGCGATCCAGGGCGCTGTCGAGCGTGTCGGGCCGGTGGACGTCCTGGTGAACAACGCTGGCTACGGTCATGAAGGCACGCTGGAAGAATCGTCCCTCGAAGCGCTGGTGCGCCAGTTCGAGGTCAACGTCTTCGGCGCGGTGGCAATGATCAAGGCCATCCTGCCGTCCATGCGGGCCAGGCGGACCGGCCACATCTTCAATATCACCTCGATGGCGGGCTTTGCCGGGCTTCCCGGCGTTCCGTACTACTGCGGAAGCAAGTTCGCGCTCGAAGGCATCTCCGAATCGCTGGCCAGGGAAGTCGCCGGCCTTGGCATCAAGGTGACGTCGGTCGCTCCTGGTTCATTCCGGACGGATTGGGCAGGCCGCTCAATGGTACGGACCGACCGGAGCATTGCCGACTATGACGCGGTATTCGAGCCCATTCGCCGCGCCCGCCGGCAGAAGAGCGGGAAGCAGGCCGGCGATCCCGCAAGGGCCGCGCGCATCCTGCTCGACCTGGTGGGCCGGGACGACGCGCCCGTTCATCTGTTGCTGGGCGCCGATGCACTCAGCCTCGTGCGGGGCAAGCTGGCAGCGCTGGCCGAAGAAATCGACACCTGGGAATCCGTGTCGAATTCCACGGATTTCTCGTAGTCGACAGCCGTTCGGAGCATGGCGGCGACCCGGATCCCGCCTTGACCGGCGGCGGCGGCGCGGTGCACACACTCCCCTCGCGTGAAGCCGGATGCGCATTCCTTGGCGTGCGCCCGGCCGCGGCGAGGCACCCTTCACTTGTTCACGCTGCGCAAGACTGTTTGTCCACCGTGTGCCTTCGCATCCGCAGCCCGGTCGCCTAAATTTACTACCTATCGGTACCGCCAATTTCGGCGGGGACAACCGAGCTAACCTTTTCGAGATCATCATCATGAGCAATCAACAGAAAGTCGTCGTTGTCACCGGTGCATCCCAAGGTATCGGCGCTGAAGTGGTCAAGGCATTCCGCGAGCAAGGCTATCTCGTGGTCGCCACTGCGCGTTCGATCAAGCCGACGAGCGACGAGGGCATCCTCGCAGTCGCCGGCGACATCAGCGACCCGGCGACCGCCAAGCGCGTGATCGCGGAAGGCGTGGCCCGCTTCGGCCGCATCGACTCGCTGGTCAACAATGCGGGCATCTTCCTGGCCAAGCCGTTCACCAGCTATACCGCCGAGGACTACGCAGCGGCACTCGGCGTCAACCTCAACGGCTTCTTCTTCATCACCCAGCTTGCCATCGCCGAGATGGAGAAGGTCGGCGGCGGCCACGTCGTGAGCATCACCACGAGCCTCGTGGACCACGCCATCAGCGGCGTGCCCTCGGTGCTGGCATCCCTGACCAAGGGTGGCCTGAACTCCGCCACCAAGTCGCTCGCCATCGAGTATGCAAAGACCGGCATCCGCGTGAACGCCGTATCCCCCGGCATCATCAAGACGCCCATGCACGCGCCGGAAACCCACGCGGCGCTGGGTAGCCTGCACCCCGTCGGACACATGGGTGAGACGGCAGACATCGTGCAGGCCATCCTGTACCTGGAGTCGGCCAAGTTTGTGACGGGCGAGATCCTCCACGTCGACGGCGGCCAAAGCGCCGGTCACTGATAGGACACGCGGGCGCCGCCTGGCGGCGCCCTGCCTTACCCCTGACTTGCCCACGAAACCGGGAGTACACAATGCCGATCGTTACGATCCAGGTAACGCGTGAAGGAACGAAGCCGGGCGCGCAAGCCGTGACCGCCGATGAGAAGGCGCTGCTGATCAAAGGCGTCAGCGAACTGCTGCGCGACGTCCTGAACAAGCCGCTCGACGCGACTTTCGTCGTCATCCAGGAAGTCGAAACCGAAAACTGGGGCTGGGGAGGGCTGCCGGTCGACGCCTATCGTCGCCAGCACGCAAAGCCATCCTCATAAAGCGCCACGCTTCGCTCTGMGCCGTGCCTCTGACCGCGTCACGAATCCGCATGGGCGGCAGGCGACGCTCAGGCAGCGACACGCAAGCCAGCGTCGGCGCCTGAAACGGGCCGGCGCGGCGWGCCCTCGTCGGCAAGCGCCGAAGGCCGGTCAGCATGGACGAACTGCGTGCAGAAATCGATAAACGTGCGCAGGCGCAGCGGCATCAGTTCGCGGTGCGCATAGAAGAGACAGAGCTCCTCGGTGGCATCCGGGCCAGAGCACCCCGGCAGCACGCGCTCAAGCCGCCCCGTGGCGACGTCCTCCGCGACCATCGCTTCGGGCAAGGTGGCGATGCCGGTGCCGCCCAGCGCGGCGAAGCGCAGGAACACGTCGTCGCCGTCCATGGAGGATCGCGGCAGCACGCTCACGCGCCGCCCGTCCTCCAGCAATTCGAGAAAACTCGTGTTCTTCTGCCTGGAACCGGGCTCCACCAGGAGAAAGTGACTCGCCAGGTCCGATGCCTGCCGCGGCACACCGTTCTGGCTCAGGTAGGCCGGCGCCGCCACCAAGACCCGCGACGTACTCCACAGTGTGCGCCTGATCACGGCCGGTTGATCCACCAGCCGCGCCGGCAGCACGGCTATGTCGAAATGGCCGTCGTACAGGTTCACCGGCCTGTCCTGCACGGAAATCATCAGGTTGACGTCAGGCGCGGTCGCCCGGTAGCCGGACAGGAGGCGCGCAAGCGTGCAGCCGGCAAACATCGGATGGATCACCAGCCGGATCCTGCCACTATCGACCTCGCGCTCCTGGCTGATGCGCCGGTTCGCCTCATCGAATTCCTCCAGCAGCCGCACGCAGCTGAGGTAGTAGGGCTGCGCGACGTCGGCCAGCTTCACCGACCGGGTCGTCCTGTGGAGCAACCTGGTCTGGATGCTGGCTTCGAGCTTCGCAATCGCCTTTGAAATCGTACCAGTCGTGACGCCAAGCGACTCCGCCGCCTTGCTGAAACTCTGATGCTGCGCGGCGGCAACGAATGCGCGCAGCATATACAGCTGATCCATGGTGACTCCAGACGAAATTGGTGCGCTGCCTGGCAGCAACGGAACAACAGAACAACAGAACAACGGGGGCATGGGAGCCGGAGCGGAAGACCGGACCCGAAGCAAGGCTCAGGGCACACACGGCATGGCCGTCTTGCTCGGATCGTCTTCTTTTTCGGATTGGCTTCGCAAGGACACCGTTTCTGTCGTGCGTGGAAACAAGCTTAGCCGTGTTTCCGGGTCACACGCGCGGTTTGTAGCGATAGGGGTATCGGGAAAACAGATACCCATCCCTGCGACCGGCCGCCCCGGCGCCGGCCCGCTCACACCTGCCAGTGTCGGGCGCGATCCGGCTCGGGCACACGGACAACGGGACTCCGCCCTCGGCAAGATGCGCCTTGCAGCGCATGGCGACGCCCCGGGCGAGCTGGCGCAACTCCGCAACGGCACCGGGAGAGTTGCTCGTCACAAGCCAGAATGCACCTCGCGCGTGCCGGTCCTCTGCCCGGGCCGGCACGCACTAAGCCGCGGCTGTCTTCATGCCGCCGCCTTCAGGGACTGGAACTCGCCCCGGGACACCTCGACGAAGGCCCGCATGGCGTTGGAGACATAGGCGTCGTGCCGGCGAATGAACAGGGTCTCGACATCCCTGTGCTCCGGGGCGACCTCGTGGAGCGCGACCAGCGCCTGGCGCGCCGCGCCCGCGACGACGCTCCTCGGCAGCAGGGTGATGCCAATGCCGGCCCCGACGCACGCGATGATGGCATCCAGCGACCCGAACTCCAGGGGCGTCGCTACCAGGATCCCCATCTCGGCGAGCAGTGCGTCGAGCCGCTGGCGGTACGAGCATCCCTGCCGGAAGACGATGGTCTTGAGGCTCGGGATGGCCGCCAGGGCGCCGAGCGAGGAAACGGTGCGCGCCGTCACGACGACCAGTTCCTCATGGAAGATCGCCTCACCGTGCAGATCGGGATGATCGAGCGGGCCGGCGATAAAGGCGCCGTCGAGCTTGCAGTCGGCGACATCGGTGGCCAGGCTGCAACTGGTGCCGGTCGTGAGCGACATCCGCACCTGCGGGTACATACGCGCGAAGCTGGTGAGAATGGGGGAAAGGCGCAGCGCCGCCGTCGTCTCGAGCGTCCCGAGCACCAGGTCCCCTCCCGGGGCGCCCTCGTCAGTCGCGGCCAGCCTCGCATCTGCGACGAGCCTGGCGATGCGCCCGGCATACGGGAGCATTCTTTGCCCCGCAGGAGTGAGGCTCACGCCGCGCACATGCCGGCTGAACAGCGGCACGCCAAGCTCCCGCTCCAGCGCCCTGATGCGTGCCGTCACGTTGGACTGGACGGTGTGCAGCTCGGCGGCCGCCTGGTTCATGCTGCCGAGGCGGGCGACGGCTTCGAATACCCTGAGATCGGTCACATCCATCTTCATACCTTTCCAATTCGGACGGCGGGCCGCCGCCTCATGAATCGCCGCTGCCAGGAAGGCCTGGCCACATCCGGGCTTGCCGACGCATGCGATCGATGGCGAAGGATAGTCCGCGGTCGCCTCGCACCAATTCAGGATGCACGCGCATCAAGTCTTCATCGCCGGGGGTGAGATAGTCAACCGATGTCGTGGAAAAACGGCGTTGCGCAAGCGGAATCAATACCGTGCCGCCTTGTTCCATGTTCCCTGTTCCTTGCGGTCTCGCGGGAACGCCGGGCACTGCTTGCGTCTTCGCGCGGGGCCACGCCGTCGGAGCCATTACATCATGTACTAACTGATGTTTCCCCGTGGTGGTTTATCGCGTGGCCAAAAGCCCCTACATTGCGATCCAGTACGGAAGCACCGGATACCGCGGCATGAGCTTGCCGGGCACGGTGCTCCGTTGCGCAAACGGTCAGCGGAGCAACTACCATGAGCAAATACGATTTTCCAGAGATAGACGGGGATCACCAGGCTATCCTGAAACTGCTGTACGTGTATCTTGACGCCATCTACGACGGCAATGCGACATGCCTTGGCTCGACCTTCCACCCCGCGGCCGCGGTGTTCGGCCATGTGAATGGCGAGGCCACCCACAGGACCGTGGCCGCCTACCTGGCCGCGGTAGCAGGACGAGCAAGCCCGGCCTCGCAAGGCGAGCCATACCGCATGTCGATCCTCTCCATCGACGTGCTCGGCGCCATGGCCAGCGCCAAGGTTCGCGTCAGGATGTTCGGATTCGACTACTACAACTTCCTTTCGCTGCTGAAGGTCGACGGCAACTGGCTGATCGCCAACAAGCTGTACACGCACCACGAAGAAGGTTGATGATCACGTACGCCATTTGCCACTCCGCACGAGTTCGCTGACCGCATCCGCGAACGCGTCGGGCGCCTCTTGCGGCAGATTGTGGCCAACCGCGGGAATCTGGCGGTGGATGCGCGGGCCCGTGAAGCGGGCCGCCGTTGCCTGACCGTCGGTCGCCGGCACGACGCCATCCGCCGTGCCGTCCAGCGTAATGGCCGGCACGGAGATCGGCGGTGTCGCCGCGAGCTTTTTCTCCGCTTCGTCGTATAGCGGATAGCCAGGAGCAAGACCGAGCCGGTGCCGGTAGGAGTGGATCACGACCTCGACGTAGTCCGGATTGTCGAAAGCCCGGGCCGCCCGCTGGAACGTGGCTTCGTCGAAGTGCCATGTCGGCGAGTTGTTCTTCCACAGGATGCGGGCGATATCGCGACGGTTCGCCTCGAGACCCGCGCGCCCGCGTTCGGTCTGGAAGTAATACTGGTACCAGAGCCCCCGTTCGACCTGCGCGGGCAATGGCACGGCCGCCTTGGCGATATCCTGGATAAGATAGCTGTTGACCGAAACCAGCCCGACGCAGCGCGACGGCCGCAGCGCCGCCGCGACACAGGCAGCACGGCCACCCCAGTCGTAACCCGCGAGCACCGCTTCCGGAATGTGCAGCGCGTCCATCAGGGCGATTACGTCCTGGCCGATGGCGGCTTGCTGGCCCGCGCGCGGCGTGGCGGGGTCCAGGAAGCGCGTCGTGCCATGGCCCCGCAGATGGGGGACGATCACGCGATAGCCGCGCGCCGCCAGCATCGGCGCCACCTCCACGTAGCTGTGGATGTCATACGGGAAGCCATGAAGCAGGACCACGGGGCGGCCGCCTGCGGGGCCTGCCTCGTGATAGCCGATATCAAGCCACTCCGTGCGCACCTGGCGAACGGGCAGGCTGCGCAGGGAAGCGCCCCGCGCGGCGGCGGGTGCGGCCAGCGCCGGCTTGCCGGCAAGCAGCGTGGCGCCCGCGACGCCGGCAGCGCCCGACAGCAAGAACTGCCGGCGGGACAAGATATTCTTCGACACGATGTGTGATTCCTCAGGGTTGGATGGCGAGCGAACGACTCAGTCCGCTTCAATGCTGGCGATGAGATCGCTGCCGAGCCAGCCGGCGAGCAGCGCGCCAGCCCTGGCGATGCCTTCGCTGTCGCCGAGGCGCTCGACCAGGTGGGTGCAGAGCGCGGCAAAGCTGCCGCTGGCCTGCAAGCTGATCAGTGCGTCGCGCTCTATGGCATCGACCTGGCGCAGGTAGCAAGTGAATTGCCGACGCCAGACGATCAGCCCTGCTGGCGCCGCCAGCATCTCGCCCTCGGGCGGCGACTCGCCCTCGCTCAGCGCGGTCCAGATCCGCTCCGCGTTGGTCGTGGCGACGCGGACCGCGAGGGACGGCGCAAGACGCAGATGCGCGGTGTCCCAGTCGACATCCGCCATGGACGCCATCGCCAGCGGCGCCGCGTCGCGTGAGACAAAGGCCTGGGACAAGGCATGCTCGATCCATGCGAGTTCATGGAGATCGGGGTTGTCCGGATACTGTGCGGCCAGCGTCTGGCCAAAGCCGTCGGCATAGGCGTCGAGCGTCCAGGCGTGCGGGGGATGAAGGTCGATATGGGCGATGGCAGCGGCCAGGAACAAATCCTCTCCCATCCATTCATGCACCAGCGGGAACGACGATTCGAGGCAGCCCACGAGCTGGGCGCGGTAGTTGTTCTGGTAGACGGCCACACCCGCCTCGCCGCCGGGTTCCAGCCGGCGTGCCGCATCGGGCGATGCCGTCACCAGCCACGCGCGGAAATCGCGCTGCAGTTCGGCCAGGTTCATGCGGCCTCCCGCGCGATGGCACTTGTCTCGCCGGCGCCGATGGCGCGTGCGAACGCTAGTTCGCCCAGCAATTCGGAGAGCGGCGGAATGTCGTCGTCCCGCTCGATCATGGTCGCGACGGGCCCGAGACGCGACATTGCCCTGGCGTAGAGTTGCCATACCGGCTCGCACACGGGGCTGTCATGGGTATCGATCAGCATGTCGCGGCCCTGGCTGTGCCCGGCAAGGTGAACCTGGCGCACGCGCCCGGCGGGAATGCCGTCGAGGAAGGCGTGGGCATCGAATCCATGATTCGACGCGCTGACAAAGACATTGTTGACGTCCAGCAGCAGATCGCAGCCGGTCCGCTTGCACATGGCAGCGAGGAATTCCCACTCGGTCATGGCAGCGCCCTGGAAGGCAAGGTAGCTGGACGGATTCTCGAACAACATGGCGCGACCGAGCACGTCCTGCGCCATGCCGATGTTGGCGCAGACGATGTCCAGTGCTTCCTCCGTGTAAGGAACCGGCAGCAAGTCATGCGAATTGAAGCGGCCGATGCGCGACCAGCTCAGGTGATCGGATACGTAGAGCGGCTCGATCTCGTCGACCAGTGCCTTCAGGCGCAGGAGATAGTCGCGGTCAAGCCCGTCCGCGGAGCCGACAGACATGGAGACGCCGTGCATCGCGACGTGATATCGCGCGCGTATCTCGCGCAGGATATGCCGGGGCTGGCCCCCGGCGACCATGAAGTTCTCGGAGATGACCTCGACGAAATCGACCGGGACATCCGTTTCGAGGAATTCACGGTAGTGTTCCTTGCGCAGGCCGAGGCCATAGCCTGGGAAGGTCGGACTTGGAGCGAGCATGGCGCGTACTCAGATGACGTGGGTAAGACGCGGCCGGCCCGGCGGGCACATCCCGTACCGGGCCGGCCGGGCGATCACTTCGGCTCGGTCAGCGTGCCGCCTGCCTTGAGGCATTCCGACTTGGGCTTCACCAGGACGCCCTTGCCCTTGCAATCGTTCAGGCCCTTGCAATCGTTCTTGGCCGTCGCGCACAGGCTGGTTCCCTTGCAGGTATTGACCCCGTAGCAGCGGCCGGGCTCCTCCTTGCCGGCGGCATGCGCCGGGCTGGCGATCGAGAAGGACGCGAGCGCGACCAGCGCTGCGGCGGTGGCGATGCTGGCACAGGATTTCTTGGTGATGTTCATGGTGTTTCTCCGGGGTTGGGGTAGGAAAAAGGTTTTGGTCGGGATGGAAATGCGGAGGGGCGCTGCGTGCCGCCCGCTCGCTTACTTGACGTCGCGCGCAGCTTCCTCGATCACCTGCGCGACAGCCTCGGGCTGCGAGATGTAGACAGCATGGCTAGCCTTGATCTCGGTCACCTTCGCGCCGGCGCGCTTGTACATCCAGCGCTGGAGGTCCGGGTTCAGCGCGCGGTCTTCCGTGGCCACGATGCCGTAGCTGGGCTTGTCGTGCCATGCTGCCGTCCATGCGCCGGCGGCAAAGGCCGCGGTCGTCACCGGCACTTGCGAGGCGGCCATGAAATCGGTCCGGTTCGACGTCAGGTCGCCGGCGAAATCGGTGCCGAACCTGGCGGGATCGAAGAACAGGTGCCCATCGCGGGTCGGGCGGACACTGGCGCTCGCTGCCGGCATGGATGCCGCGAGCTGGGCCACGCTTTCGCCGACGTCCGGTTCCAGGGCGGCGACATAGACCAGGGCCTTCACCTTCGAGCGCGCGCCGGCGATCGTGATGACCGAGCCGCCGTAGCTGTGGCCGACCAGCACGACGGGCCCCTCCTGCTCGTCGACGATATCGCGCGTGGCAGCGACGTCTTCACTGAGCGTGGTGTGGGGAAGCTGCACCACACTGACCTTGTAGCCCTTGTGGATCAGGATGTCGTGGACCACGCGCCAGCCCGATCCATCGACGAAGGCGCCGTGGACGAGGACGATGTTTTTCGCACCCTGAGGCGCGGGCGGCGTCGCCGCCGGGGCGAGCGACGGGATTGCCGCGGCCAGGGCGATGGCGAGTGTCGGGATGAATCGCATTGAAGTTCTCCAGCAGGCCAGGCCTGCCTTTTTTTACGTGAATGAACAATGGGTATTGGAACGGGCAGTGACGCTAGGCCGCACGCGCGCGGGAGAGCGGGCGAGCGCGTCGCAAGACGTGGTCGAGCGACCAGGCGCCCCCGCCCTGCGCGATCAGCGGCAGGAGCAAGCCCGCCCAGCTGAGGTGCGTCGGCCATGCGTCGGGGTAGACGAAGATCTCGATGACCGCCGTCATGCCCAGCAGCGCGGCGGCCGCCGTTCGCGTGAGCAAACCCAGGACCAGCAGGATCGGGAACAGGTGTTCAGACCATGTTGCCAGCTGCGCGGCCAGCTCGGGCGGCACCAGTGGCAACGCATATTCCGATGCGAACAGGCTGTAGGTCGTCGCCTTGATCGCCAGGAAGCCGTCCACCTTGGTTCGCCCCGAGAGGAAGAAGACCGAAGCGATGCCGGCTCGTGCAAGCAGCAGCAGCAAGGCTGGCGGAAGCAGACGCTGCAGCGCGGCGCCCACTGTCCCGCTTGCCGCCGGGGCGCTCTGACCCACCGGTGATGCCATTCTTTGGCCAGCGCGCGAAATCATTTTGTCGCCTTCAGCGAACCGTGACCCTTGGGCGTCTTGATCTGCGTGCAGCTACCCTTGTCCACCAGGGTCCAGGCATCGCCCTGGTAGTCGACCTTGGACGTTCCCGCGCAGCTGGTACCCGCACCGGCGGCGCAATCGTTCTTGCCGGCGAGTGACACGCCATAACACTTCTCCGTGGCCTTGGCCGGCTCCGCGGCATGGGCGACACCCGCGAGGGCGTTGAGTGAAATGGCGAGGGTGGCCGCAAGGACGGCGTGTGTGCTTTTCATGGTGATCTCCTTGGCAAAGGCGTTTGGTGGCATGGGACTACCGCTTCGACGGCGCCGGCCACTTTAGTCGGTTCCGTTTCAATCGCGTCCGATGCATTATTGAAGGTCTTCCGGATTTAGTCAACCCGATTAGATCGGATACGATGTATATATAATGTGTCCAGATACAGTCAGATACAGAGCGACACAAACAAACCACCGATGAAACCCAAGACCAAACCCGCGCGCAGCAATCCCAGGCTGGCAGACTTCCTCTGCTTCGCCATCTATTCGGCCAATCTCGCCTTCGGCAAAGCCTACAAGCCCATTCTTCAGGCA
>NZ_JBFTND010000187.1:0-14626 GCF_056397305.1 Cupriavidus sp. 05N40 | reverse complement strand
GGGTCATTCTCTGGTCTCCTGGTCTGGCGGCCGGGCCGCCCCTCGCAATGCAGTGTGCCCCGCGTGCCCGCGCCCGCCAATCGCCGATCGGGACAAAACCATTGGCAAAAAGTATCAAGCTGCAGCATGGGCAAGCAGCTGGCACGGCGGCATGCCGCGCCGCGCGCTTCAGTCCAGCCGGATGCCCAGCTCGCGCACCACCACCTTCTCCCGCTCGTACTGCTGCGCGGCGAACTGCGCATACTGGTCGTTGCTCAGGTACACCTCCTGCAGGTCGATGGCCTCCAGCGCGGCCTGGTACGCCGGCGACTGCGCGGCCTTGCGCAACGCGTCATGCAACTGCCTGACCACGGCGGGGTCCATGCCGCGCGGCCCCACCACGCCCACCTGCGAGCTGGCGGTAATGTCAAAGCCGCGCTCCTTCAGCGTGGGCACGTCCTTGAAGCGCGGAAAGCGCGCGTCGCCCACAATCGCCAGCGGCCGCACCTTGCCGGCCACGGCATACGGGCCCCAGCCGGGGTCCAGCACCGCGTCGATATCGCCCGCCATCAGCGCCATCAGCTCCTCCGAGCCGCCCTTGTACGGCGCGAAGGTGAACTTGGCGCCGGCGGCCTTGCCCAGCTTCTCCATGGCGATATGGCCCGAACTGCCGGTGCCCACCGCCGCGTAGGTGACCTTGCCCGGATTGGCGCGGGCATACGCCAGGAAGTCTTCCAGCGTCTTCCACGGCGCGTCGGCGCGCACCACCAGCCCGTAGCGGTAGTTGGTCAGGCCGATGATGTAGGTGAAGTCCTTGCGCGGGTCGTACACCGTCTTCTGCAGGTGCGGCATGCGGAAGATATTGGCCGCCACCAGCGCCAGCGTGTAGCCGTCCGGCGCGGCGGTCTGGCTCATCACCGTGGCCGCCAGCGTGGCGCCGGCGCCAGGCTTGTTGATGGGCACGATGCTTTGCTTGAGCTCCTTGCCGGCGGCATTGAGCAGGGCGCGCATCGGCGCGTCGGTGGGGCCGCCCGGCGGGAACGGGATCCAGAACTCGATCGGCCTGGCCGGATAAGGGCCAGCGGCCAGCGCCGGGGCAGACACGGATACGGACACGGCCGCCGTCAATGCCGCCAGCGCCAACATACCCCCCAGGCCACCCAGGCGCCGCGCCAGGCTACGCCAGGCCGGGCGGGGCAGGGCGCCCGCCTTTGTTTTGTCTTGCATGGTTGTCTCCTTTGTTCTTGTGTGCGTGTCGCAGGCGCTTGGCTCCTGTCGCGCCAAGGCTAGCCGGCCGGCACTCCCGCCCACAATTGCCGGAACGCCCAAACCGATTGGCAGAAACGCTCATGCCCGCGCGGCTGCCCGCCGGGCCGGTGTCATTTCCTGCCAATCGCGTTGAGCGGTTCCGCAATTGGCGTGGGCGCGCTGCGGCGCTTAAATGTGCGGAGACCTGCAGACCATCACGCCGATCCGCGCTGGCCCGCGCCCGCGGGCGCAGGCGCAGGCCAGCGCCGCCCCGCACCGCTGGCGCATGCGCCACGGGGCGAGGCAGCCGCCACCCAGCACAAGGAGACAATACCCATGCACCTGACCGCCGGACTACACCGCTCCCTGCAACGCCACCCCGACAAGATCGCCCTGGTAGACGGGCAGACCCGCCTGACCTTCCGCCAGCTGGCCGCGCGCGTGGCGCGGCTGGCCGGCGCGCTGCAATCCCTGGGCGTGGCGCGCGGCGACCGCGTGGCCGTGCTCGCGCCCAACGGCGCGGCGTACGTGGAAACGGAGCTGGCGGTCTGGTGGGCCGGCGCCGTGCTGCACCCCGTCAACACCCGCTGGAGCCAGGCCGAGATGGCCTTCGCCCTGCACGACTGCGGCGTGCGCGTGCTGCTGGCGGGCGAACCCTTCGCCGCGCTGGCCGGCGCGCTGCGCCGCCAGGTGCCGGGCCTGCAGGCCATCGTCCATGTCGGCCCGCAGCCGGCGCCCGCCGGCATGCTGGACTACGCCGCGCTGATCACCGACGCCCAGCCGGTGGCAGACGCCCGCGCCGCCACGGCGGACCTGGCTGCCATCCTCTACACCGGCGGCACCACCGGCTTCCCCAAGGGCGTGATGCTCTCCCACGGCAACCTGTGGGCCTCGTGCATCGGCCGCATGGCGGACGTGCCCAACCCGCCCGACTTTGTCTCCCTGCTGGTGGCGCCGCTGTTTCACGTGGCCGGCCTGGGCCGCCTGGTGGGCCAGCTGGTGGTGGGCGGCACCTGCGTCATGCTGCCGGGCTTCCAGCCCGACACCGTGCTGCGCACCATCGCGCAGGAAGGCATCTCAGACATGGTGCTGGTGCCCAGCATGATCCAGATGCTGGTAGATGCGTCAGGCTTTGCCGGGTACGACCTCACCAGCCTGCGCCGCATTGTCTGGGGCGCCGCGCCCATCGCGCTGCCGCTGCTGGAGCGCGCCATGGCCGCGCTGCCCGGCGTGGAATTTCTCCACGCCTACGGCATGACGGAGACAGCCGCCTCGGTGTCCGCCCACCACATCGGCAGCACCCCGCAGGCGCGCGAAGGCGGCCGCCTGCGCTCTGCCGGCCGCGCCGGCTACGCGGCCGAGCTGCGCATCGCCGGCCCCGACGGGCGCGAGGTGCCCACCGGCAGCATGGGCGAGATCCTGGCGCGCGGCCCCGCGGTGATGATGGGCTACTGGAACCGCCCCGAAGAAACCGCGCAGGCCCTGCGCAACGGCTGGCTGCACACCGGCGACAGCGGCTACATGGACGACGAGGGCTACCTCTACGTGGTGGACCGCATCAAGGACATGATCATCTCCGGCGGCGAGAACGTGTACCCCGCCGAGGTAGAGGAAACGCTGGGCCGCCACCCGGCCGTGGCCACCAGCGCCGTCATCGGCATCCCCGACGAGAAATGGGGCGAGGCCGTGCACGCCGTGGTGCTGCTGCGCGAGGGCGCGCAATCCACCGCGGATGAGCTGCGCGCGCACTGCCGCACCTGGCTGGGCGCGTACAAATGCCCCAAGAGCTTCGCGTTCCGCAGCAGCCTGCCGTTGTCGGCGGCGGGGAAGGTGCTCAAGAGTGAGTTGAGGAAGGAGTTTGGGGATGGGGTTTGAGTGTTTTCCGCCCCGCCTCCCGGCGCAGCACGGCGCCTTTGCCACAGACCCGCTGCTGCCAGGAGCCCGGAATCGAACGGAGCGCATGCCAATACGACGGTAAATTGGGGTACCAGGAGGCAATCGGCCAGATTGCTGGCGGACATGCTTCAGACTGGCAGGATCGAGACGTCTTCGAAGTCTCCATAAGAAAAGGGCCCGGCTGGTATGCCGGGCCCGCACTTCTTTACTTCGTCACCTCAGGGGTTCGCCGATCTGGCTGCGCGCCATGTAGATAGCGGCGCGCAGGGGCCGTCCGACACATATCGCATCGCCGTACAGCTCGAAGTGCATGGCAAAGGCGGCGCCCGATGCCTGCATGATGAACTCGCGGTGGGAAGCACCATCGAGATGACGGGGCCATTCAACAGCTTTCCACTTCACGCCATGGCGTCGTCCCGCGTCAGTGTCGTGGCCGGTGGTATTGGCGTAACACCTTTAGTCTCGATGGCCCACGCACTCAGAGCGCAAGGCATCCCGTTTGAATTGCACCGCATGCACGCCGCAGTTCTCATGACCGAGGAACGGACTATTACCGCCCCCGTGATTCCCATCCGCTGATCGCACGGCACCTTCCCTTCAGAGAGAAGAGAGAACCACATGGGAGAAGCAGAGCATTGCCGCCAGAGATGGCCGGTGCTAACGATGCCGCGTGCGAATCCGGTGCTGGCCATCAACTTGCACCAACTTGTCCCCGGTCGCATTCGTATAGTGTTCTAGAGGCAGGTCGTCAGGAGTTTGGTCACACGATTAGTGCTAATTGCATCACATCGCATCGCATCACCCGGGATGGCCTCGCATGCGCGGGTCAGGCGATCAGACAAGAGGTCCACCAAAAAGAACCAAAGACCATGGAACCCTCAAACCACGGAAGTATGCTTGGCACGCTGCGCCTTGCAAGGCTGGCGAATCGCAGGCCCCGCCTGTGGCTCGGGGTGTTCGCGCTGCTCGCTGGCTGTGGGTCTATCGGCCCCACGACCATCGTTGCGGACCGCTTCGACTACAGCGCGGCGATCGCGGACTCCTGGAAGCAGCAAACGCTGCTGAACATCGTCAAGCTTCGCTACATGGACCTGCCGGTCTTTGTAGACGTGGCGTCGGTTGTCAGTGGTTACTCGTTGCAGACTGGTGTGTCTATGAACAGCACTGTCTCCTCGGCCAACACCGTACAGGGCAATTTCGTTTCCGCCGGGGTACAAGGGGTATATACGGACCGGCCTACCATTACCTACACGCCAGCGACCGGGCAACGGTTTGTGCAGGGGCTGATGGTGCCGATCGAGCCCAGAAACATCTTCTTCATGCTTCAGAGCGGCTATGCCGCAGATTTCCTGCTGAGCATGACCGTGGAGTCGCTCAATGGCGTGCGCAATCGTTCGACGGTTGCAGGGGCGATGCGCGAGGCGGATCCCGCGTTTCTGCGAGCCATCGCATTGCTGCGCGACGTGCAGGGCGCCGGCGCGTTCGGGATGCGTGTTGAGGATAGCAAGAGCAAAGGTTCAACCGCCGTCGTGCTTTTCCGGCGTGACGGCGTGACTCCCGACATCGAGGAAAAAATGACCGAGATCCGCCGCCTGCTCAGAATGCCACTGACCAGGCAGGAGTTCATCCTCCGGTATTCCCCAGCCCGCGGCGCGGACGACGAACTTGCGGTGAACAGCCGCTCGATGCTGCAAATCATGAGCGCCTTTTCCAGCTACCTGGACGTTCCGGAGGAACACATCAGAGACCACAGTGCGCTGCCTGCGGTTGCGCCGGGCACAACTGAGAGGCAACAAGGCGCCCTAAGGATTCACAGTGGCAAGGAAAGGCCCGCCGAGCCATATGCTGCGGTACGGTACCGTGGCTACTGGTTCTGGGTTGAGCAAGGCGACCTGACAACGAAACGCGCCCTTGCGGCCATCATGTTGTTCTTCACGCTGGCGGATACCGGCAGTAAGGAGTCGCAGCCGTTGATCACCATCCCAGCCCAGTAGCGCGGCTCCCCAGCACGGGGCCGCCAGTCGACGTAGGCGCAGTAAAGGAGCCCCCGGCGCCGACATGCGAAGCTCGCTCCTGCCCGGAGCGAGATACCTGACTTGCCTTGCTGTCCGACTGCCTCCTACCCAACGGGATAGCTCTCGGCGATGGTCGTGCCGATCGTTGCCGCTGTTGCAGCAGACAACGTCCATCCAAGATGGCCATGGCCGGTGTTGTAGAACACCCGTGGCGCCCTGCCTTTTGACACGCGCGGCATCATGTCCGGCATCATCGGGCGAAGCCCCGCCCAGGGGACTACGCGGGAGGTATTGATTCGGAAGTTGCGACGCGTCCATGACACGAGCGGCTCGATGCGGTCGGCTCGGATGTCTCGGTTTTGTCCATTGAATTCGGCGGTACCTGCCACGCGGAACCTGTCCTTGCCAAGTCTGCTCGTCACGATCTTTGCGCTTTCGTCGAGCAGGCTGACCCACGGCCCGTTCGCCACGCTGTCGGCATCGTCCAGGTGCACGGTAATGGAGTATCCCTTGACCGGATAGACATTGATCCTGTCGCCCAGCATGCCGGCAATATGCCGGCTGCCCACACCGGCACAAACCACCAGCGCATCGCCGGCGATCTCGTACGCGGCACCGGCGTGGACCGATGGCGACGCCACACCGTCCACCGCCTGCAGGCCGATACGCACGCCGCTGGCGGATAGGTCGATGCTTCGCACGTCCCAGCCCTGCAGGAAGCGCACGCCGCGGCGCTCGCAAGCGAGCGCCAGGCCGCGCGTGAACTTATGGATATCCCCGGTTGAATCGGATGGCGTGAAGTACCCGCCAAAGTATTGGCCTTGCAACGTCGGCTCGATCGCCCGGATCTCCTGCGGCGACACCGCAAAGCGCTCCAGTCCGCCTGCCACGAGTAGCGCGTTCGTCCTGCCCGCGGCCTCGAAAGCCGCTTTGTCATGATAGAAGTGCAGGATGCCGCGGCGCTCCAGATCGAACTGGATATTCTCCTGCTCGGCCATGGCAAAGAGATGCTGGCGGGCGGCAATCGCCAACTTCGTCGTTTCGATGGTGTTCTCCCGATAACGCGCGATGTTCGACACAAACTCCCCCATCCACGAGTATTTGTGCCACGACGGCTTCGGGTTCACCAGCAGCGGCGCGTTGCGTTTCAGCATCCATTTCAGCCCTTTTAGTATCGTTCCCGCGCTGTTCCAGACTTCCGCGTTACACGCGGAGAGCTGGCCGCCATTGGCGAACGACGTCTCCATGGCGGGATAAAGATGGCGGTCGACGACAGTCACCTCGTATCCGAGTTTCGATAGCGTGTAGGCGGTGGTGACGCCGGTAATGCCGGCGCCTATGACTATGATTTGAGACATGGCAGGGTCCTCTGTCAGGCAAAGCGATGGCCGAATCCTCGGCTTCCTACCCCATCTGTCCCGGTACCTGAGAGCTTTGGCAGCGGCCGGTGACCGGTGCCGTCCCCTTCGGTGGGCATTCCTTGCAATGCCACTCTCCAGATTCTTGAATCGACGCCACAGTCCTTTTGCCTGAGAGTTTCCGGGGTGGTTGCTCCGTCGGCGCCGGGGATGGCACGTACCATCCCCGGTCTCTCCTGCGTCGTCTTGCAGCCGCTTAGTGGCCGCTTAGCGGCCGATTTGCGGCCGGGCTGCCCGGGATCACAGCCGATGCGTCAAGCTGCGCCCCTTGCTTGCTTAGTCCGGTAACGCACCGCCCGAAGGCGTACGGCTGGCCAGGATGGCAATCAGCGACACCACCGCAGCCCCGACCAGGTACCAGGCTGGTGCAAGCTTATTGCCCGTGGCGCTGATCAGCCAGGTCGCGACCAGGGGGGCGGTGCCGCCGAACAAGGCGTTCGCGCTGTTAAAGCACAGTGCAAAGCCGCTATATCGCACGCGGGTCGGAAAACTCTCCGACAGGAAGCACGGCAGCGTGCCGTCGTTGATGGTGAGGAAGGCGCCCAGTGCCACCTGAATCAGCAAGATGCCGACGATGCTGGCGCTCGACAGCGAATGGAACAGCGGCACCGTGAAGAGCGCGAACAGGATGCAGGCGGAAACCAGCATCGTCTTCCGCCCGAACCGGTCGGAAAGCAGGCCCATCACGAAAATCATCACGACATAGCTGGCCAGCGATACGGTAGAGACCAGGAAGGACACCGAGTCGCTCATGCCGAGTTCCTTTGACAGGTACACAGGCATATAGCTGAGCAACAAGTAAAAGCCGACGGCGTTCAGGCAGGTCACGCCGAAGCCGACCAGCATGGTACGGCGATGCGAGGTGAGCAACTCGCGCAGCGGCGCCTGCGGTGCGTGATTGGCGTGCTCCATCGCGACGAACTTCGGCGTATCTTCTAGTTGAAGCCGGATGTAACGGCCAACCAGCCCAAAAGGGGCGGCCAGCAGGAACGGCACGCGCCAGCCCCATTCGAGCAACTGTCCGGAGGTCAGCACCGTATGCAGCCCGGCGACGAACAGCGACGCGAACAGCAGGCCGGCGGCTTCCGCGGCAGGGATGACACTGGTGTAGAGCCCGCGCTTGCGGTTCGGTGCATATTCGGCAAGAAAGGCCGAGGCGCCGGCGTATTCGCCTGAAGCCGAGAAGCCCTGGACCAGCCGGATGACAAGCAGCAGTACCGGCGCCCACAAGCCCACCTGCCCGTAAGTCGGCAGGAAGGCGATCAGGAAGGTCGAGCAGGACATGATCATGATCGACAGCGACAGCGTATTGCGCCGGCCGAACTTGTCGCCGAAATGCCCCCAGATCACCCCTCCGATCGGACGCACGACGAAGGACAGCGCGAATACGGCATAGGTAGCCATCAGGCTGGTGGTCGGGTCGCTCTTGGGAAAGAACACTACCGCAATGACGGTTGCAAGAAAGCCGTAGGCGGCGTAGTCGAACCACTCGATAAAGGTGCCGATAAAGCCTGCCGCGGTAGCGCGGCGCAGTACCTGCCTGGTGTCGGCATCCACGGCGCTGCTGCGGGCCTGGCTCGCCGGGTATCCCGGGCGATTGCCACCTGGTAGCACCTCCGCGCCGCGCAAGGATTTCGTGTTACTCATACTCTGTCTCCGGATTATTTTGTCCTGGTCGCGCTACGTCTATCCAGGCATGGGCTTTTGCCGCATGCAACCGGCGACCAGTCTTGTGGTGTGTCTTGTTGTGTGTCTTGTGGATCTGCTCTGTGGGTAATAAGGGGTGTTGAACTCCTTATGCAGGGTAAGAAGGCGCAGCGATACAGCGGATCGCCGATCCATCGACAAGAAAACGAAATCCCGATGCCACGGCTATGTCGCGCCCGCCGACGAGGCATGCCAGCGAACTGGCGCTACCTGTCCTGCGGCAATGGCACCAGGGCGCTGTTGCGGTAGGTGTAGATGGTGATCGGCGAATCCCGCAGGTCGCGGTTGGGGTCGAAGCGGTATCGGCCGGCCACGCCCTCCATATCGATACCCGCCAGCGCTGCCCGGTACTGCGCCGACTCGACCGAGTTGGCTGTCTTCATCGCCTGGGCTACCAACCTGAGGCCGTCATAGATAGACGCGCTGTAAGTGAGCGGATCGGTGTTGTAGCGCTTCCTGTAGTCGCTCTTGAACTGGCGCCCCGGGCCGGTGTTCTCGAGCACGGGACCGCCCTGCGGGCAGTACACATGCTCGTCCACGGCATCGCCCCCCAGCCTGGCCAGTTCGATATTGCACATCGCATCGCCACCGAGCAGATAGGCGTCGGCCATGGCGAGCCGCTTCATCTGGCTGCGCAGGGGTCCGGCCTGCGAGTAGTAGCCACCATAGAAGATGCCGTCCACCTTCATGCCGCGTATTCGGGTCAGAATCGGGACGAAGTCTACGGCCTTGTCCGAGGTGTATTCGCGGGCGACGATCTCGATGCCTTGCGCCCTGGCTGCCTTGACGAACTCGTCCGCCACACCCTGGCCGTAGGCGGTCCGGTCGTCGATGACCGCGAAACGCCTGGCGCGCAGTTTGACCGAAGCAAACTCGCCCATGCGCTTGCCAAGCTGGCTGTCATTGGCCGAGATCCGGAAGACATAGGTGTACCCGGACTGGGTGACTGCCGGGTTCGAAGCCACCGTTGCCATCACTACCCCGGCCTGGTCCAGCAGGCGGGAGATCGGGATGGCGACGCCCGAGTTGAACGGCCCGAACACCACCTTCACGTCCCCGTCCACCAGGCGCTGGGCAACCGACATGCCGGTGCGCGGATCTGCGGCGTCGTCCTCGGAGACCAGGCTAAAACGCACGGCTTTGCCGTTGACGACAAGGCCTTGCGCATTCAGTTGATCGATGGCCATGCGCAGGCCGTTTTCATTGTCCTTGCCAATGGCGGCCTGCGGGCCGGACAGTGGCCCCGTCAGGCCGACCTTGACGACCTGCTGCTCCGCAGCCATGACGAAGGACGGCAACGGGCACGCCAGCACGCCGGCGGCCAGGCCTGCCCAGAAACGAGATTGACGAAACATTGCGGCTCCCCTTTTTTGCCAGGTCGCGCGACGCCGCTGAATGGCGCGCTGCATGGCCATGTAAAGACGACGGCATGCCTGATGACGACGCGGCCCCTTTTGCGTTCAGCGCTCAGCGCGCAGCGGCGCGCTTGAGCTTGCGCTGGTGCATCACCCGGCCGATCGTGTTGAGCAAAAGCTGCGCGGCAAGGATGGCGGTGGATCCCGTATGGTCATAGTCGGGAGCGACTTCTACCAGGTCGATCCCCACCACGTCGCCCTGCTCGGCCAGGCCAGCGAACAATTCCAGACCCTCGTAGTAAGTCAGCCCGCCATGGCTCGGGGTACCTGTGCCAGGCGCGATGGAGACGTCGAACCCGTCGATGTCGATGGTCAGGTAATAGCGTACGCCCTTCGGGATGCGGTCCAGCACCCCCTGGATGCCGAGCTTGCGAAGCTGGCGCACCGAGATGATGTCCGAGCCCATCTCGCGTGCTTGGGCATACCCCTCGCGTGCAGTAGAGGACACGTTGCGGATGCCGATCTGGGTCATGCCGCTGACGACGCTCTTCTCCGCGGCGCGGCGCAAGGGGTTGCCGTGACCGTGACGCACGCCATGCCGCTCGTCGACAAAGTCCAGGTGGGCGTCGATATGGACCACGTGGAACGGCTCCTGGCCTTCGAAGGCCGCGATGCAGGGGAYATTGATCGAATGATCCCCGCCTAGCACCACGGGCAGCGCGCCGGCCTTCAGGATCTTGCGCACCCCGTATTCGATGTTGGCATGGCACTTTTCGGTATTGGTATGCACCATATCGGCGTCGCCAATGTCGACCATCCTGACCTCGCTGGCCGGCATGTACACGACATCGTCCTCGAAGTCATAGGCGCCACTGTGGCCGAAGGAGAACAGCGTGGACGCCTCGCGGATCGAGCGCGGCCCGAAACGCGCGCCGGCTCGCCATTGGGTGCCACAGTCGAACGGCGCGCCGATGACCGCCACGTCGGCGTCGATGGCATCCCAGTCAAGGCAGAGCGGCGATTTGCCGAACGTGCAGATACCGACGAATGGGAGGTCGAGCCGGCCCTTCTCATATTGATTTTCAGACATCGCGTTCACTAATCCTTTCTTCGTTGATGCGGTGGGGACGAGTTCATTCTGGACAACGGCATGGTCCGGTACAATCAGAATGTTTAGAACTTCAGTTCGTTAAAATCCGAACTAAAGACGGGAACGTGAAACTCCGCGATGTGGACCTCAAGCTACTGAGAATCTTCGAAACTATCGTGGGATGCGGTGGCTTTGCCGCGGCGCAATCGCTGCTGGGCATTGGCGCGTCCAGCATCAGCGAGCACATGACGCAACTCGAGACCCGACTGGGTGTGCGCTTGTGCGAGCGCGGGCGCAGCGGGTTTCGCCTGACCGAGGAGGGCCAGCAAATGCACGCTGCGGCCCAGCGACTGCTCGCGGCAGTGGACACCTTCCAGATGGAAGCCGGGACCATCCGCCGTGAGCTTCACGGCGTACTTCGCCTGGGGCTGATCGAGGCCACGCTTACCGACCGTGGGGCGCCTCAACTGGCCGCCATCCGCAGCTTTGGCCAAGCCGCGCCGAAGGTGCAGCTACATATCGAGATCGACTCGCCCAACCGCCTCGAACAGCGGGTGCTGGATGGCAGCCTCCACCTCGCGGTCGGACCGTTTCCGGACCCGGTAGCGGGCCTGGACTACCGCATGCTCTATCGCGAGGAGCAAGGACTTTACTGCGCATCGCCGCATCCGCTCTTCTCCCATGCCGGTCAGAAGGGCCAGGCGGAGCAGGTTGCCAGTGCGAACCTGGCGACGCGCGGCTACCTCGGGCGCCAGGAGCTTGACCTGCTCGGGATGCAGGAGGCTGCAGCGATGGTGGATAACGTCGAAGGGCGCGCCATGCTGATCCTGTCCGGGAACTACATTGGCTTCCTGCCGCCGCACTATGCCGATGCGTGGGTGGCGCCCGGCCTGTTGCGCCGTATTGCGCCAGAGCGCTACACCACGCATCTCGATTTCAAGATCATCACGCGGCGGGGCGCGCGCGAAACGCGGACCGTGCTGGCGCTGATCGATCACCTTGGAGAGGCCGCAAAGAAGGGGAGGTAACGGGTAACGTCCGGGGGCCTCGGCGGCTGACGCATCACACCTGATTCGGCGCGTTCTTGCTTAAAGCATCCTGGCGCCCCCCGCGTTTGTGCACGTTTTGCGCCGCTCCACACCAGAAGAGGGTATGCATGCACTCCGCGTGTGAACATATCTCGATTTCTGGGGCGCAATTGATAACATCTAATAGGTGAATCTTCCATGCGCCCGGAAAGGGTGCCTAGCCCATGCGCTGTGCAATCTGCGGGTTCGAGAATGCGGCAGGCGCAAAGTTCTGCGAGGAATGCGGCGCCAGGCTTGTGCGCGTCTGCCCGGCCTGCGGCCAGGGGGCGGCTGCGAGCGCCAAGTTCTGTAGCGAATGCGGCGCATCGCTAAGTGGACCTCCTGGCGGCACGCTCCCTGTCTCGACCTGTGCGCCCAACACGCCAATCGACTACACGCCTCCCTATCTGGCCGAGCGCATCCGGGCGGCGCAAGCAGAGATGGAAGCTCGCGGTCCGTCAGACGGCGAGCGCAAGACAATCACCGCGCTGTTCGCCGACATGGCCGGCTCGACCGCACTGATCCATGACCTCGATCCCGAAGATGCGCGACGCCTGATCGACCCGGTGCTGGCGCTGATGATGGAGGCCGTGCATCACTACGAGGGCTATGTGGCCAAGTCGATGGGCGACGGCATCCTGGCGCTGTTCGGCGCGCCGATCGCGAACGAAGACCATCCGCAGCGGGCCTTGCTGGCGGCGCTGCGCATGCAGGAGGCCATGCGCCGTTACGCCGACGGAGTGCGCCTGGCCCAGGGGATCGCGCTGCAGATCCGCGTCGGCATCAACTCCGGCGAAGTGGTGGTGCGCGCGATCCGCACCCAGGACTTGCACACTGACTACGACCCAGTGGGCAAATCGATCCACATTGCTTCGCGCATGGAGAGCATCGCGGTGCCCGGTTCGATCGTCGCGAGCGCACACACCCACAACCTGACCGAAGGCTATTTCGCGTTCAAGGCGCTCGGCGCGACGCCGATCAAGGGGCTGCCCGAGCCGCTCGCGGTCTTCGAAGTGCTCGGCCCCGGCCCGCTGCGCACCCGGCTGCAGGTGTCGGCCAGCCGCGGGCTGGCGCGCTTTGTCGGCCGTGCCCGCGAGCTTGAACAACTATATGAGGCGCGCGCAAGGGCGCGGGCCGGACATGGTCAGATCGTCGGCGTGGTCGGCGAGCCAGGGGTCGGCAAGTCGCGGCTCTGCCATGAGTTCAAGCTGCTCGCGCCGCGCGATTGCCTGGTGCTGGAAACCTTCTCGGTGTCGCACGGCAAGGCCTATCCGTATCTGCCACTGATCGAACTGCTGCGCAACTACTGCCAGATCACGGCGCAGGACGATGAGCGCCGGCGGCGCGAGAAGCTCACCGGCAAGCTCCTGACGCTGGACCGCGCGCTCGAAGACAGCCTGCCTTATCTGTTCCACCTGCTGGGGGCCGCCGAGCCTGACTCGGCGCTGGCGCCGATGGACGCCCAGATCCGCCAGCAGCGCACTTTCGAGGCGATCAAGCGGCTGCTGGTGCGGGAAAGCCTGGCCCAGCCGCTGGAGCTGATCGTCGAGGATCTGCAATGGCTCGACCGGGAAACCGAGGCCTTCCTCGGCTTTCTCGGCGAGAGCGTGGCCAGCGCCCGCATCCTGCTGCTGGTCAACTTCCGGCCCGAGTACCGGCACGACTGGAGCCGCAAGAGCTACTACACCCAGCTACGCCTGGGTCCCCTGGGCGAAGCCGAAGCCCGGGAACTGCTGCGAGCCCTGCTGGGCGATGCCGCCGGAATTGCTCCGCTCGAGCACCTGATCCTGGCGCAGACCGAAGGCAATCCATTCTTCATCGAGGAAGTGGTGCAGGACCTGGTCGAGGGGCAGGTGCTGCGAGGCGAGCGCGGGCATTACCGTCTCGAGCAGATCCCGGGCAAGCTGCACATCCCGGCCACCGTGCAGGGGGTGCTCGCCGCCCGCATCGACCGCCTGCAACCAGCCGAGAAAGCACTGCTGCAGACCCTGGCGGTGATCGGCAAGGTATTTCCATGGAGCCTGCTCGCGCGCGTCGTCGAGCAGCCCGAGGACACAACGAGGAGCCTGCTGGCGCGGCTGCAAGCCGGGGAATTCATCTACGAGCAGCCGGCGTTTCCGGAGGTGGAGTACAGCTTCAAGCATGCGCTGACCCAGGAGGTGACCTACGGCTCCCTGCTAAGCGAGCGGCGTCGTGCGCTGCATGAGTGCACGGCCCAGGCGATCGAGGCCCTGTTTAGCGCCCAGCTCGAGGAGCACTGCAGCGAGCTGGCATATCATTTCAGCCGCAGCGGCAACACGCCAAAAGCCGTGGAGTACCTGCACCGTGCCGGACGCCAGGCAGTGCAACGCTCCGCCGACGCAGAAGCCGTCACCCACCTCACCATGGCGCTGACCCTGCTCGCGACGCTGCCTGATAGCAAGGAACGCGCACAGCAGGAACTTGCACTCCAGATCACCCTCGGTCCGGCCTGGATGGCCACCAGGGGCTTCGCCGCCCCGGAAGTGGGGGCAGCGTACGCGCGCGCCCTGGAGCTGTGTCGGCAGCTCGGCGAAACCCTCCATCTATTCCCTGCAATACTGGGGCTGCGCACGTTCTACACAGTTCGGGCTGAACTCCAGACCGCGCGCGAATTGGCAGAGCAATTGGTGACGCTTGCCGAAACGTCGCAGGATCCTGCGTTATTGGTCCAGGCGCGTCGGGCGCTGGGAACCGCCTTGTTCTATCTTGGCGAACTGGTGCCCGCCCGTGCGCATCTGGAGCAAGCCATGGCGCTCTATGACCCCTCACAACACCATTCGCATGCCTTCATCTATGGATTGGAGCCCGGTGTGCAGGGGCTGAACCACAT
>NZ_JBFTND010000186.1:0-14679 GCF_056397305.1 Cupriavidus sp. 05N40 | reverse complement strand
GTCGGCCCGTGGGTGACGGCGCGCGAGCAGGCCGGCAATCCGGACGCGCGTGCCATGGTGGTGCGCATCAACGGCGAGGAACGCCAGCGCAACAGTACCGTCAACCTGCTACGCCCCGTGGCGCGGCTGCTGGCGGACGTCACCGCCTTCATGTCGCTGGAGCCGGGCGACGTGCTGCTCGCGGGCGTGCCCGAAGGCGCGCCGCTGGCGCGGGCCGGCGATGCGGTGGAGATCGAGATCGAGGGGGTGGGCTGCCTGCGCCACCGTGTCGTGGCCGCACGGGGAGAGGGCGCATGAGAACCGCACGCGTGGCCTGCGATGGACTGGTGCACGGCGCGCAGCCGGCCGGCGACGGACTGCTGCGGCTGGACGACGGGCGCATCGTGCGCGAAGACACGGTGGTCTGGCTGCCTCCCGTGGCGCCGCGCACCACCTTCGCGCTCGGGCTGAACTATGCCGATCATGCGCGCGAGCTGGCCTTCAAGGCGCCGGACGAGCCGCTGGTCTTCCTCAAGGGGCCGGGCACCTTTATCGGCCACCGCGGCCGCACGGTGCGGCCCGAAGGCGTGAAGTACATGCACTACGAGTGCGAGCTGGCGGTGGTCATCGGCCGCACCGCGCGCGGCGTCAGGGCCGCGCAGGCCTACGACCATGTGCGCGGCTACACCGTGGCCAACGACTACGCCATCCGCGACTACCTGGAGAACTACTACCGCCCCAACCTGCGGGTGAAGAACCGCGACACCTGTACGCCGCTCGGGCCCTGGCTGGTGGACCGCGACGACGTGCCGGACCCGATGAACCTGGCGTTGCGCACCACCGTCAACGGCAAGCTGACCCAGGACGGCAATACCCGCGACATGATCTTCGGCATCCCGTGGCTGATCGAGTACCTGAGCAGCTTCATGACGCTCGAGGCGGGCGACATCATCCTCACCGGCACGCCCGAGGGCCTGGCCGATACGCAGCCGGGCGACGAGGTGGTCACCGAGATCGAAGGCGTGGGGCGGCTGGTCAACACCATCGCCAGCGCCAGCGAATACCGCAACGAGTAAGGCCGCGCGCAACGACGCGCGCCACTACGGAGACAGCAGACATGATCAAGCACTGGATCGACGGTAAGCAGGTCGGCAGCCAGGACACCTTCGTCACCTGGAACCCGGCCACCGGCGAGGAGATCGCCACCGTGGCCGCCGGCGGCGAGGCCGAGGTCAATGCCGCCGTGGCCGCCGCCAAGGCGGCCTTCCCCAGGTGGGCCGGCACGCCGGCCAGGGACCGCGCCCGCATCATGCGGCGCCTGGCGGACCTGATCACCCAGCACGTGCCGCAACTGGCGGCGCTGGAAACCCAGGACACCGGCCTGCCGATCGCGCAGACCGGCAAGCAGCTGATCCCGCGCGCGGCCGAGAACTTCAATTTCTTTGCCGAAGTCTGCGTGCAGATGAACGGCCGCACTTACCCGGTGGACGACCAGATGCTCAACTACACGCTCTACCAGCCGGTAGGCGTGTGCGCGCTGATCTCGCCGTGGAACGTGCCCTTCATGACCGCCACCTGGAAGGTCGCGCCGTGCCTGGCGCTGGGCAATACCGCGGTGCTGAAGATGTCGGAGCTGTCGCCGCTGAGCGCCGACCAGCTCGGCATGCTGGCGCTGGAGGCCGGCGTGCCCGCCGGGGTCCTCAACGTGGTGCAGGGCTACGGCGCCACCGCGGGCGACGCGCTGGTGCGCCATCCCGATGTGCGGGCGGTGTCCTTCACCGGCGGCACCGTGACGGGCAAGCGCATCATCGAACGTGCCGGGCTCAAGAAGTTCTCGATGGAGCTGGGCGGCAAGTCGCCGGTGCTGGTGTTCGACGACGCCGACCTGGAGCGCGCGCTCGACGCCGCGCTGTTCACCATCTTCTCGATCAATGGCGAGCGCTGCACCGCCGGCTCGCGCATCTTCGTGCAGGAAACCGTCTACGACGACTTCACGCGCAAGTTCGCCGAGCGCGCCAAGCGCCTGCGCGTGGGCGATCCCACCAGCGAGCAGACCCACGTGGGCGCCATGATCACGCGCCAGCACTGGGACAAGGTGACGGGCTATATCCGCCTGGGCGAGCAGGAAGGCGCCACCGTCCTGGCCGGCGGGGCGGAGCGGCCTGCCGACCTGCCCGCGTACCTGCGCAACGGCAACTTCGTGCAGCCGACCGTGCTCGCCAATGTGGAGAACCACATGCGCGTGGCACAGGAAGAGATCTTCGGGCCGGTAGCCTGCCTGATCCCGTTCAAGGACGAGGACGACGGCCTGGCCATGGCCAACGATACCGAGTACGGCCTGGCCTCCTACATCTGGACGCAGGACGTGGGCAAGGTGCATCGCYTGGCGCGCGGCATCGAGGCCGGCATGGTCTTCGTCAACAGCCAGAACGTGCGCGACCTGCGCCAGCCCTTCGGCGGCACCAAGGCGTCCGGCACCGGGCGCGAGGGTGGCGAGTTCAGCTTCGAGGTGTTCGCCGAGGTCAAGAACGTCTGCATTTCGATGGGGGACCATCACATTCCCCGCTGGGGAGTCTGAGGGYAGCAAAGCGAGAGCGCCGGCATGCATGCCGGTGCCAACCAGAACCAAGGAGACACCGCCATGGGCAAGCTATCGCTCGCCGCCAAGGTCACGCACGTGCCGTCGATGTACCTGTCCGAACTGCCCGGCAAGCATCACGGCTGCCGCGAGGCGGCGATCGCCGGGCACCGCGAGATCGGCCGGCGCTGCCGCGAGCTGGGCGTGGACACCATCGTGGTGGCCGACGTGCACTGGCTGGTCAACGCGGGCTACCACGTCAACTGCAACGCGCGGTTCGAGGGCGTGTACACCAGCAACGAGCTGCCGCACTTCATCAAGGACATGGCCTATGCCTATGACGGCAATCCGGCCCTGGGCCGCCTGATCGCGCAGACCGCCTGCGAACACGGCGTGATGACGCGCGCGCACGAGATCGCCAGCCTGGAGCTGGAGTACGGCACGCTGGTGCCGATGCGCTACATGAATGCCGACCGGCATTTCAAGGTGGTGTCCATCGCGGCATGGTGCGCATGGCACCAGCTCGACGAGAGCCGTCGGTTCGGCGCCGCGCTGCGCGAGGCCATCGAGGCCAGCGATGCCAACGTGGCTTTTCTCGCCAGCGGTTCGCTGTCGCACCGCTTCAACGACAACAACAGTCCGGAAGAAAGCATCCACCAGATCAGCCGCGAGTTCTTCAGGCAGGTGGACCTGCGCGTGGTGGAGTTGTGGAAGCAGGGCGACTGGGCCACCTTCTGCCGCATGCTGCCCGAGTACAACGAGCATTGCATCGGCGAAGGCGGCATGCACGATACCGCCATGCTGCTCGGCCTGCTGGGCTGGGATGCGTACGACCGTCCGGCCGAGATCGTCACCGACTACTTCACCAGTTCGGGCACCGGGCAGATCAACGCGGTCTTTCCCGTGCGCTGAGCGGCGCCCCTGAACTGCGTCCCCGGGCGCACCATCCACGAAGCGAGGCACTGCATGCCCCACATCATCGTCGAGTACACCGACAATATCCGCGCCGAGGCGCGCGTGCCGGCGCTGCTCAAGACCCTCAACGACGTACTGATCGCGCAGGACGGCGCCTTCCCCATCGGCGGCATCCGTTCGCGCGCGCTGGCGCTGAGCGACTACCGCATGGCCGATGGCGAGGCGGACTATGCCTTCGTCCACATCACGCTCAAGATCGGCGCGGGGCGTGACGAGGCCGTCAGGAAAAAGGCGTGCGACGCGCTGTTCGATGCGGTCAAGGCGCACTTCGCCGAACTCTACGCGCGGCGTTACCTGGCGCTGTCGATGGAGCTCGTCGAGTTCAACGAAGGCGGCACCTACAAGCACAACAACGTGCATGCCCGCTTCAGGAAGGCCGGCTGATATTCGCGCCCGGTCACCAGACACGCTACCACGACCCCACGGAGACCCTATGCTCAGCCCTGAGCTGATCGGCCAGATCGCCCGGCGCCTGGACGGCGCCGAACAATCGCGCACGCAGATCCGGCAGATTTCGCTGGACCATCCCGACATCACCATCGAAGACGCCTATGCCATCCAGCGCGAATGGGTGGCGCACAAGCTGGCGCAGGGCCGCACCGTCAAGGGCCACAAGATCGGCCTGACCTCGCGCGCGATGCAGATGTCGTCGCAGATCGAAGAACCCGACTACGGCACGTTGCTCGACGACATGTTCTTCCAGGACGGCGCCACCATTGCGCCGGGGCGCTTCATCGTGCCGCGGGTGGAGGTGGAACTGGCCTTCGTGCTGGGCAAGCCGCTCAAGGGGCCGCACTGCACGCTGTTCGATGTCTACGACGCCACCGCCTACGTCATCCCCGCGCTGGAGATCATCGACGCGCGCAGCCATTCGATCGACCCCGAAAGCAAGCGCCCGCGCAAGGTCTTCGACACCATTGCCGACAACGCCGCCAACGCAGGCGTGGTGATGGGCGGCCGCCCGGTGCGCCCGTTCGACGTGGACCTGCGCTGGGTCTCGGCCATCATGTCGCGCAACGGCGTGATCGAGGAAACCGGCGTGGCGGCCGGCGTGCTCAACCATCCGGCCAATGGCGTGGCCTGGCTGGCCAACAAGCTCCATCCGTTCGGCGTGGGGCTGGAAGCGGGCGAGGTCATCCTCGGCGGCTCGTTCACGCGGCCGGTGGCTGCCAGCCCGGGCGATACCTTCCAGGTGGACTATGGCGCGCTGGGCACCGTCGCCTGCCATTTCGCGTAGCGGCGCGGCGCGGGTGCCGGGCCGATCTCGGGCCGCGCCCGGATCGCGCCGGACTGGCCCGGGCTACCGGGCTACCAGGCAGGCTCAGGAGACGTTGCGGTACCGCTCGGCGGCATGGACCTGCGCGAAATTCGGGAACATGGCGAGCCGGGCGGCTTCGTAAGCGTTCCATTGCCCCACGTCCGGCAACGGCGGGATCGTGACGGTTTCGCGGCGGTCGTAGCCGACGAGTGCCGCATCCACCAGTTCATCCACTTCCATGACGGCCGCGAGGCTGTTCACATCCTTGCCCGAGCGCGCCCAGATTTCCGTGCGGGTGGCCGATGGCAGCACGGCCTGCACGTAGATGCCCTTTGGCCCGAGCTCGAGGTGAAGACCCTGGGTCAGGAAAAGCACGAAGGCCTTGGTCGCGCCATAGACCGTCAGGCCGAATTCGGGCGCAAGTCCCACGACCGAGCCGATGTTGATGATGGCGCCGCCGCCGGCCTGGACGAAGCGGGGCGTGACGGCGCTGGCAAGACGCGTCAGCGCCGTGGTGTTGAGGTTGATGACCGCGGCCACGTCATCCGGGCTCTGATCGGCAAAGCCGCCGGCAGCACTAGCGCCGGCATTGTTGACCAGGACGCCGATGCGGGCGTCGTCGCGCAGCCGTGCCTCGACCTGGGCCAGCTCCGCCGGCCTGGTCAGGTCTGCCTGGAGGATATCGATGGTGACACCGGTTTCGCTGCGCAACGTCTGCGCGATGGCTTCCATGCGGGCGCGGTCGCGCGCTACCAGCACAAGGTTATGTCCGCGCCTGGCGAACCGGTCGGCATAGACGGCGCCGATGCCAGTGGATGCGCCGGTAATCAGGACGCTGGGCTTTGTGGTCATGCTGTTCCCCTTCAGGATGTCGGTACGTTTGCTCGCGTATTCATGACGGCCGTCATGAATGGAATCATGATGTACGTCATGTATAATGTCAAGCGATGATGGAGAGAATCAGATGAAGGTCAGTCGCGAGCAGGTTGCCGCTAACCGGCAGAGGATCCTGGAGGCGGCCAGCCGCCTGTTCCGCTCGCTCGGCTTCGAGGCCGTGACGGTGGCGGAAGTGATGAAGGCTGCCGGCCTGACGCATGGCGGCTTCTACGGGTACTTCAAGTCCAAGGACGACCTGATCGCCCAGACGCTGGCGCATGTCATGGCTGCCGGGGCCCAGGGCGAGGTCGACGTGGCCCGCTATGTCGCCGATTACCTTGCGCCGAGCCACCGCGACGACCTCGCGGGCGGGTGCCCGACGGCTGCCCTTGCCGCGGAAACCATCCGCCAGGCGCCGGAAGCGCGGGCGGCAATGACGGCTGCGCTACGGCGCCAGTTCGAGCGGTTCGGCGAAAGCGCGCCGGGTGGCAACGCGGCCCAGGCACGCCAGGCCGCGATCGGCAACTGGTCGGCCATGCTGGGCGCCGTGATCCTGGCGCGCCTGGTCGACGACCCGGACCTGTCCGACGAGATCCTGGCGCAGACCCACGCCTGGATCCGCGGCAAAGGCAAGCCGGCGGCCGGACCCGACACCTGAGCGGCAAGGGGCGCAACCGGCGCCCGGGACTGGCATGGCGATTGCGGCAGTACCGGATCGCGCCGCCGCCGGCGGCGATCCCGGAGGAGACAGCCATGCATTCGACGCCCCGCAAGGAACACAAGGAAGACAGCAGGGCCGTCCGGCCCGATGACCAGCCGGTGCCCGGCCGCACTGGCACCGCCACGCGCGCGCAGGACCAGCAGGGCGAACCCCAGCCGCGCCTGCCGCACGAACACGACGAAAGCCATCACAGCCAGCGCAGCGGCCCGCGCAAGGAGGTGGAGCAGGCCGGTCGCGATATCGAGCGCGGGCTGGAAGACACCGATCTCTACGCCACGCGCGGCAAGCGCGCCGGCGGGCAGAAGTAGACGTAGCGGTCCCCGGACAGGCGTGCCCGGGGACCGCTACAAGACGACTCTCAAGATATTTCCCAGAACAAAGCCGCCTCCACGCTTGCGCGCGGAGGCGGCTGGCGGCGCCGTGAGGTGCCGCGCTCGTCAAAGCAGGCTGTCAGCGCTGTCCGCCTTGCTGCCCACCTTGCTGGCGGCTCTTCTGGCCTTGCTGGTTCTGCTGACCGGCCTGATCGGTCTTCTGGCCCTGCTGGCCTTGCTGGCCCTGGCCGCGATCCTGTTGCTGCTGCTGGCCGCCCTTCTGGTCCTGGCCTCCGGACTGCTGGCCCTGTTGACCAGACTGCTGCTGTTGCTTGTCCTGGTCTTGCTGGCCTTGGCCGGGTTGCTGTTGCTGTCCCATCGTGCTCTCCATGGCGCGGCGGAATGCCGCGTTATGGCATGGGCGCAAGGCGCGTGCCACGCACGGTGGCGGCTGCTGCGCATGGCGCATCCCGGTATGGCGCGCGTACCCGCCAGGGCCTGCCAGGCAAGGGCCCCAGCGCCCTGGCGCATCGATCCGCGCGCACCGGCAGAGACCGCCCGACCCCGTGGAAGTCGATGGCGCCGCATATGCGCCGGCGCGGCGCGGCATGAGTTGGCGCCATCCACCCGGCGTTTTTTACAAGCCCGTCATTTATTTACAGGCGCCGCAGGGGCCGCACCGCCGGTTCGCTTGCGGCACCGGCCAGCGCGCCCGGCCAGCGCTGCCGGACGCGCTGGCCGGGCGTCTCTCCTTGCGGCGGCATGGGGGCGCCGCGCGTGCCTGTCCCGGAACGGTCCTTGCGGGAGAGTATGCAGAAGCCAGCACACGGCACGCGTCCAGCGACGCGCGGACGTGGATGCCAGGCCTTTCTGTTCCTTCCGGCTCCCTGCGCAATCATCGGAGCCATCGAACCATCATCAGGAGATCGCCATGAACACACATGAGACGTTTCGCGCCGTTTGCCTCGCTGCGCTGCTGGCAGCCGCCGGCGCCGCCCAGGCCGCCACCGCCACGGACACTGCGCCTGCGGCAAACAGCGCGCCGGGTATGACGGGCCATCCCGAAACCAGCAGCGCCAGGCAGAAGATGAGCGACAGCGCCGTGACCACCAAGGTCAAGGCGGAACTGCTGGCCGCAAAGGGCCTGAAGTCCACCGGCATTCACGTCAAGACCCGGGACGGCGTAGTGTCGCTGGACGGCGTGGTGCCTTCGGAAGACCAGCGCACGCTTGCCGCGCAGACCGCGCGCAACGTGGATGGCGTGGCGTCGGTCTCGAACTCCCTGCAGGTGGTCACCAGGTAGCCGCCAGTCGGGCGCAGGCGCCCGGAGCCCGACGCCCGGCGCCGGACGGGCTCGGGCCATGGCACGGGCACTACGCCGCGAGATTGATGCCCGTCAGGGTGAAGGCCGTGCTCGCCCGCATGGATTCCGGCAGGTTTTCATTGAGCAGCCGGACCGCGCCGGGGCCCACGGTATTGGCGCAGGCGCTCGCCAGCGCACTTGCATGCGCGAGGCCGGCCTGACGCGCCAGCCTGTCGCCGGGGATGCGCCGGCCGGTAGCCAGCAGGTATAGCGCGTGCGCTACGCGCTGCTCGCGCAACAGTACCCGCAGCGCCTCGCCCTCGGCAAACAGGCGGGCGCGCACCAGCCTTGGCGCTACCTGCCACCGTTCCGACACCAGCGCGGCATTCCACGGCAGCCGCGGCAGCTCGAACATCGCGCCAGCCAGCGCACGCGACCAGTATTTCCCGGTGGCGCCATGGTCGCGCGGGCAGGCCGCATCAGGCACCGCGCGCAGCACGAGCGCCGTGTCGCGTCCGGTCCTGGGCAGGAAATCGCAATCGAAATAGGCAAAGGCAGGCACCACGAACGGCTTGCCGGGCGATACCTCGCGCCGCGCATTGGCATCGCRCAGGCATGCGCTGCCCCGCAGGGCGTCCACGTGCACGGCAAAGGGAAAGCGCAGATGGGACAAGCGCAGCTCGGTGCTGCTGACAAGGGCCATGCGAAGCTCAGGGGGCGCAACCGGCGCGCGGGTATCGCGCCGCTTGGGAAAAGAGGCATTGTACGGTGTCGCGGCACGCCGGACCATCATCGTGCCGGCCATTGCCTGCGCTACAGCTCCGACAGCCCGACGTGGCGCAGCCGTTCGAGGTCGGTCACGCGGATGCTCTGGTAGGAAAGATCGACCATGCCTTCGGCCGCCAGCCGGCGCAATGCCTGGTTGACGCGCTGGCGCGAGAGCCCCGTGAGCAGGCCGATTTCTTCCTGGGAAAGCTCCAGTACCGCGCTTGTGCGCGGGTAGAGCGCAGCATGGAACAGCTGCGCGATGGCCTGCGCCACGCGCGCATCCGCACCCAGCAGCCGGTCGTTCTGCACGGTTGCGATGAACTGCCCCATGCGTTCGTTGAGCTGGCGCACCACGAAGCTGGAGAAGGGCAGGCTCTCCGCCAGCAGGGTGTGGAACACCGTATCGGGCACCAGCGCGATGCGCGAGTCGCGGATGGCGATCACGTCGTAGCGGCGGGCCTCGCGCTTGATGACGCTGCCTTCGCCGCACCAGCCGCCGGCCGGCACGCCGGAGAAGGTGCAGCCGCGCCCGTCCGGCGTATACACGGCGAGCTTGATGAGTCCGTTCTCGACCCCGATCCAGTAGCGCGACGGCTCGCCCCGGCGCGCCACGAAGGCGCCCGCGGCGAAGTCCTGGACCACCACCTGCCGTGCGGCCAGCGCCTGGTGGGCCGGCGCGAGCGAGGCGTACCACTCGTGCCTGGACAGCAAGGCAGCCGGCGACGCAGGCGTGGCAGCGGGGGGTGGTGCGGGAAGGCCGGGCTGGGAGGACGCGGGTGGATGGCTGGACATTGATCTGGATTCAACCCGGAGAGCGCGCCCCGGCGGGGCACTGTCATCCGGACGACAAAGCTTTGTCGTGTGGGATGATAGCCTTGCCCTGCAAAAAGTAACAGCGACCGGCGGCGCCCGCAGCGCCAGGCGCAAGCGGAGACCAAGCAATGCCAAGCGATTTCGACACCGGCCTGGGCAAGAACCCGGCCAACCACGTTCCCCTCACGCCCATCGATTACCTGGCGCGCGCCGCCGAAGTCTATGGCGAGCGCCTGGCCATCGTGCATGGCCCGCTGCGCCAGACCTGGCGCGAGACCTACGCTCGTGCGCGGCGCCTGGCCAGCGCGCTGGCGGGCCTCGGCATCGGCCGGGGCGATACGGTGGCGGTCCTGTTGCCCAACACGCCGGCCATGGTGGAAGCGCACTTCGGCGTGCCGATGGCGGGGGCGGTGCTCAATGCGCTGAACATCCGGCTCGACGCCGCCAACCTGGTTTTCATGCTGCGTCATGGCGAGGCCAAGGTGCTGCTGGCCGATACCGAGTTCGCCGAGCTCGCGCGCCAGATCGGCAACGAAATCCCCGGCCTGAAGGTGGTGGCGGTGGCAGATGCGCTGGGCCCGCAGGACGCGCCGCGCTTTGGCGAGACCGACTACGAAACCCTGCTGGCCTCGGGCGATCCCGACTACGCCTGGCAATGGCCCGCCGACGAGTGGGACGCCATCGCCCTGAACTATACCTCGGGCACCACCGGCGACCCCAAGGGCGTGGTCTACCACCATCGCGGCGCAGCCATCAATGCCGTGTCCAACATCCTCGAGTGGGACCTGCCCAAGCACGCGGTCTACCTGTGGACGTTGCCCATGTTCCACTGCAACGGGTGGTGCTTTGCCTGGACCATCGCCGCGCGCGCCGGCATCAATGTGTGCCTGCGCAAGTTCGAGCCCAAGCTGGTGTTCGACCTGATGCGCGACGAAGGCGTGACCCATTACTGTGCCGCGCCCATCGTCCACACCGCGCTGGTCAACGCGCCGCCGGCCTGGCGCGAAGGCCTGCGCGGCCCGGTGCGCGGCATGGTGGCCGGTGCGCCGCCGCCCGCGGCGGTGCTGGCGCAGATGGAAGAAATGGGTTTCGAGCTGACCCACGTCTACGGCCTGACCGAGACCTATGGCCCGGCCGCGGTGTGCGCGGAGCAGGACGACTGGGCCGCGCTGTCGCAGGAAGACCGCGCCACCCGCAAGGCCCGCCAGGGCGTGCGCTACCACTTGCAGGCCGGGGTGGCGGTGCTCGATCCGGATTCGATGCAGCCAGTGGCCGCCGACGGCGAGGAGATCGGCGAGATCATGTTCCGCGGCAATATCTGCATGAAGGGCTATCTCAAGAACGAGAAGGCCACGCGCGAAGCCTTCGCCGGCGGATGGTTCCACACCGGCGACCTGGGCGTGCGCACGGCGGACGGCTACGTCAAGATCAAGGACCGCAGCAAGGACATCATCATCTCCGGCGGCGAGAACATCTCCAGCGTCGAGGTGGAAGACGCGCTCTACCGCCATGCGGCCGTGCTGGCCGCGGCGGTGGTGGCGCAGCCGGATGCCAAGTGGGGCGAAACGCCCTGCGCCTTCGTCGAGCTGAAAGACGGCGCCAGCGCCACGGCCGAGGAACTGATCGCGCATTGCCGCACCTTGCTGGCTGGCTTCAAGGTGCCCAAGGCCGTGTATTTCGGGCCCTTGCCCAAGACTTCGACGGGCAAGATCCAGAAGTTCGAGCTGCGCCGCAAGGTCAAGTCGGACACGGCCATCGACGTCTAGCCACGCGCGGTGGCGCCGGCCGGCGCCMCCGGGGCCGGGGGCTAGTGGACGGCCCGCTGCGCGGACGCCAGCGTCGCCGGCCGCGTCGTGCCACCGGCGGGCAGCGCGCCCGTAAAGGCGAAATCCACCTCCGGCACGCGGCCGCTGACGATGTCCGCGATCGCACGGCCCGAGCCGCAGCCGTGCGTCCAGCCAAGCGTGCCGTGGCCGGTGTTCAGGTAGAGCCCGCCGATGGCGCTGGCGCCGATATAAGGTACGTTGCCCGGCGTGGCAGGGCGCAGCCCGGTCCAGAATTTCGCCAGCTCCGGTCGGCTCATGCCCGGGAACACTTCCAGCGTGCGCCGCACGATGGCCTCGCAGCGCACCGGGTTCAGATCCATCGCATAGCCGTTGAGTTCGGCTGTGCCGGCCACGCGCAGGCGGTCGCCAAAGCGCGAGAACACCAGCTTGTACTCGTCGTCGGTCAGGCTCACGCTGGGCGCGCGCTCGCTGTCGAGCACCGGCAGCGTCACCGAATAGCCCTTGGCCGGATAGATGTCGAGCTTGACCCCGAGCGGGCGCGCCAGCATCGGGCTGAAGCTGCCCAGCGCCAGCACGTAGGCGTCCGCGCTCTCGATCTGGTAGCCGCCAGTCTCGTCGGCAATCTCCACCCCGTGCATGCTGCCGCCCTCGGCATGCAGGCGCTGCACCCGCACGCCATAGCGAAAGCGCACGCCCAGCGCTTCGCAGCGCGCGGCCAGCGCGGTGGTGAAGCGGTGCACATCGCCCGATTCATCCTCGCTGGTATAGGTGGCGCCCGCCAGACGCGGCGCGATATTCGCCAGCGCCGGCTCCAGCCGCACCACTTCGTCCGGCCCGATCACGCGGCGCTCGCAGCCCAGCTCGCGCATGATGCGCGCCGGCTCGACGGCCGCGTCGAATTCCTTCTGGCTGGTATAGAAATGCAGGATGCCGCGCGTGAGGTGGTCGTACTCGATGCCGGTCTCGGCGCGCAGCGCCTGCAGGCTGGCGCGGCTATAGGTGCCCAGGTTGAGCAGCTGGATCATGTTGTGGGTGGAGCGACTGGCCGTGCACTCGCGCAGGAACTTGAGTCCCCACGACCACTGCGCCGGATCTGCGCGCAGGCGGAACAGCAGCGGAGCATCCTCGCGCCCGAGCCAGCGCAGCATCTTCAGCGGCGCGGCCGGGTTGGCCCAAGGCTCGGCATGGCTGACCGAGATCTGCCCGCCGTTGCCAAAACTGGTTTCCCGGGCCGCGCCCGCATTGCGCTCCAGCACCACGACCTCGTGCCCGGCACGGGCCAGGTACCACGCAGACGCAACGCCGATCACGCCGGCTCCCATCACGATGACTTTCATTTCTCAGGCTCCGGATAGCAAAAAGGGGCAGGCAAGCCATCTGGCCTGCCTGCCCCCACTGTCCTTTTGCCTGAGAGATTCGCCGCACCCACCACGGGTACCGGCTTGCCCCTTCGGCGGCCGCGTGCCGCTTACCTGGTCGGTGTGCGGTCCGGCGCTCTCCAGTTTGTTCGGTTTCCAGTCTTTTGCACCTGAGCGTTTCAGGGGTACGCCTTCGGTAGAGACACCCACCTGATACGGCGGAGGTGTCTCGTTCTCCTGGAAGCCGCAACATAGCACGCGTTGCAGAGAGACTGCAAGGGCAGTATGGCGGCCCGGCGGCGCCCCGCCGCCGGGCCGCGCGCTGTAGCAAGGTTCTGTAGCAGTCTGGCCGGCCAATTTTTGGAGCCGGCGAGCTCGGGAGCAGGGCACGAGTAGCGCAGGCTTTTACAGGTGGCGGACCAATATGGCAATAGGGTTCAAGGTGCAGTGCCTGGTATCCGCGGCGTGGCACCGTTGAGTGCATCATGCAATTGCTGCTTCAGTGCTTTGCAGCGGTCGGCTACCTCTTCCGACTGCTTGCCAAGCCCGATACTGATGGCCTGGCGTTCCAGCATATCCTTCAGTTGACCAGTCAGATTTGCCGCGATGTTGTCCAGAGCCGTGTTTCCGAACCTCTCGATGGCATTGCTGGTGCCTAGCGCCGATGCTTCGGCGTGCTGTCTGAATGCAGCGCGAAGCGAGCGGCGCAGGTCCGTAACGTAGCGCCGTTTGGCATCCTCGATTTTCTCTTCCCGAAAATGCAGATAGAGGTCGAGGATGGTTGCTAGCAACGGGCTGAATGCCGCTAGTCTTCCCGATGCTCTTGTGATGAGGCCAGCTCGACGGAGAGCCTCCGTCCTGACCAGCCTTATCCCGGTGGACCCGGCAATTTCGTAGAGGAGATTGCCGAGTGCCTTTGTGCTTATCGAAGCGGCTTCCAGTCCGCCTGCTATTGGCCCGGTTGCGCTATTGACAAGCCGCGTCAGACGCAATGCCGGGCTAGCTGGGATGCGGATGGCATCCAGTGAGCCGGGTGTGCCTGGCGCGAAGCTGCCGCCGGACCACGGCATGTGGAGCGCCTGCGTTGTGCGATTCTCGAGTTGCTTCCCCGCGCCGCCAAGGATTTCGTGCAGCTGTCGCTCCATTTCGCACCAAAGCTTGCTCAAGTCCTCCTTCATCTGGTCAAGCGTGGAGGTGAAGAACGCCTGCACCTCCGGAGCCTCGGCGGTGCCGTCCAGACGTTCCATTGCTTTCGCGGCACGCCCCAGTACTGTTGAATAGACTTGCCGATGCCATAGGCGCGCGAGCGAATGCAGGTGTTCCCTTGCCTGTTCAAGCTCGGCGATTTCCTTCTGGACGCAGGCTATGCGTGCTTGCAGGCAGGGCTCGTCGCCGGATTGCATGACATCCCGCATAACGCCTTCCACAGCGCTGATGGCTGCAATCGCCCGGCTCGCCTGACCGGTCTGGTTTCCCCAGGCGGAAAGGCTGGTCACCAGCGCCGACAATCTGCTTTGCCGCAGCAGTCGCTCGCGGAAGCCGGCCGAGGCCTGCCTGGCATGGAAGTACTTTGCCACCGAGCAGTGGAGCACGGGAATGCCGATGCGTCTACCCAATACCGCCTCAATCCGCTGTTGCATGCCGGCGCCTCCATTGCGGTCCCGGTCTATTTTGTTGACCACCAGGCAGCATGGTCTGCCGAGACAGAGGTTGTCTTGGTCTAGCAGCCTTCTCAATATGCCTGCCTGGGCCCGATAGGGAAGTTCGGGTGTAACGACGAGCAATATCATGTCGGCCTCCATGGCCGCACTGAGTGCTGCCCCGCCCACGAGTTCACTGGGGGAAAGATAAAGGCCTGGCGTATCCACAAATACCATCCCGTGYCAGTCATGCTCGCCTACCGCCGCAGTTGGCTCATCCGTTCCGAGGTGCGCTTCGTCGTTCCCTGACAC
>NZ_JBFTND010000185.1:0-14690 GCF_056397305.1 Cupriavidus sp. 05N40 | reverse complement strand
CGACAGCGTCAGCATGGCGATCGCCAGCAGCAGGTAGCCGCTCATATCGAAGCGCGCCACGCCGTGCAGGCGGGCATTGGGCATGTAGCGCATGGTGGCCAGCCCGCCCAGCAGGCCCACCGGCACGTTGATCAGGAAGATCCAGTGCCAGGAGAAAGTCTGGGTCAGCCAGCCGCCCAGCGTCGGCCCGATCAGCGGCCCGACCATGCCCGGGATGGCCACGAAGCTGAGCGCCTGCAGGTACTGGTCGCGCGGGAACGTGCGCAGCACCGCCAGCCGCCCCACCGGCAACAGCATCGCCCCGCCCACCCCCTGCAGCACGCGCGATGCCACCAGCATGCTCAGCGTGCCGGAATACGCGCAGGCCAGCGACCCCGCCACGAACAGGCCGATGGCGGTCTGGAAGATGGTGCGCGTGCCGAAGCGATCGGCCAGCCAGCCCGATGCGGGAATGATCACCGCCATGGTCAGCGAGTAGGCGATCACCACCGACTGCATRCGCAGCGGACTCTCGCCCAGGCTTTTCGCCATCGACGGCAAGGCGGTGTTGACGATGGTGGAATCCAGCGTCTGCATGAAGAAGCCCACCGCCACCACCCACAGCATGATCCTGCGTGTGCGGTCGTCGGGCGCGGGCGGCGTGGCGGGCGTGGCGGGTGTGGCGGGGGTGGCAGTTGTGCCGGAGGTCGTGTCTCGCATCTGGATGGCCGGGCCGGGTATCGCTGTAGTGTAGCCTGCGCGGCAGGTCCTGCCAGACCGCCCCGCCCTCGCGCACCGGCCTCGCCCGGCGAGCGTCGAAGCCCCGCCTCAGATCTCCGCCCTCAGCCCCAGGAAGAAGCGCCGCCCCGGCGCCGGCTCGAAATAGCGGCCGTTGCTTTCGTTGACGATCACCGAGCCGATGTAGTGCCGGTCGGTGATGTTGTCGATGCGGCCGAACGCAAACCAGCGCGTGCGGCCCATGCGGAAGGCGTAGCCGGCGCGCAGGTTGAAGCTGGCGTAGCCGGGCGCGGCCTGGGTGTTGAGGTCGTCGGCAAAGACGCGCCCTTCCACGTGCATTTCCGCGCCCAGCGTGAGGCCGGCCACGGGGCGGTAGGTGGCCTCGAGGTTCAGGCTGTGGCGCGCGGTGCCGGGCAGCCGGTTGCCGGCGGCCACGGTCTGGCCCTGGGCGTTGAGGAAGGCGTCGCCGAAATAGGCATCGAGCCAGGTGTAGGCCAGCCCGGTGCCGAAGCGCTGGGCTGGCCCGAAGCTGCCGTGCCAGCCCAGCTCGAAGCCGCGCCTGCGCACGCCGTTGACGTTCTGGAACACGCTGCGGCCGTTGTCGTTGGACAGCGGCACGATCTCGTCGTGGCTCGCGGCGCCGAACAGGGCGGCTTCGACGCGCTGGTTCGTGCCCTGCCACTTGACGCCTATTTCGCCCTGCCGGCTGGTGGACGGGCTCAAGCCCAGGTTGGTGCCGGCGCCATTGGGGCCGTAGGCCACCTCGGTCAGCGTCGGGGTTTCGAAGCCACGGCCCAGGTTGGCGTAGACGTTGACGGAGTCGAGCGCTTGCCAGACCACCCCGAGCACCGGGCTGACGTTGTTGTACGTGTTGGTGCCGCTGTCGTCGGGACTGGCGGGGGTGATGAAATGATCGTCGATGCCAAGCCTGACCCGGCTGGCGCGCACACCGCCCACCAGCCGCCATGCGGGATGCCAGGTCCAGTCGAACTGCGCGTAGGCGCCGTAGCTGCTGGCGGTGTCGGTCTCATTGCGGCGCAGCGCGCCCTGCACGCCGTTCTGGTTGACGTAGCCGGTGCGCGCGTCGTGCATGCCGTCGGCCTCGGCGCCGGCGCTCCATGTCAGCGGCAGGCCGGCGAAGGTGGTGTCATGGTGCCAGGACAGCGCGGCCCCGCCAAAGCTGCGGTCGATGTCGACGATGCCTCCGGCCGAAGTCGGGGCGGCGCCGCTGAAGCCCAGGTACTGGGTCAGCGCGCGCGTGCCGCCGTAGGCGCGGGCTTCGAGGCGGTCGCGCTCGCCCAGGCGCTGCTCCCACACCAGCCCGCCCTGGGTCTGCCTGACGGTCTTGCCGGTGTTGAACTGCGTGGACAGCGGCACCGACTGGCGCGGGTTGGCATCGGCCTGCGCGCGCGTGAGGCCCAGGGGGTCCTGCGCCTGCGGCTGGTCGAAGATATTGAGCAGCGCGGTGAGCCGGGTGCCGTCCACCGGTTCGGCCACTACCTTGGCGTTGAGCTGGCGGCGCCGCGCCGCGCTGTGGTCGCGGTAGCCGTCGGTCTCGAAGGTCCAGGCGTCGAGCACGGCGCCGATCTTGTCGTTGCCGCCGCCCACGGTGACGCCGGTCGTCCACTGCCCGTCCGAGCCGAAGCCGGTGGAGGCGCGCGCCATCGGTGCCTTGGGCGGATCGGGCGTGAAGACCTGCACCACGCCGCCCGATGCATTGCCGTACATCTGCGCGAAGGGGCCGCGCAGCACCTCGATGCGGCTGGCGTTGTTGAGATCGAAGGTGGAAGCCTGCCCCTGGCCGTCCGGCATGGTGGCGGGAATGCCGTCGACGAACAGCCGCACGCCGCGCACGCCGAAGGTGGAGCGGCTGCCGAAGCCGCGCACGGCCAGTTGCAGATCCTGCGAATAGTTCTGGCGCTCGCGTGCCGCCACGCCCGGCACGCCGGTCAGCAACTCCGAGAGGTTGACCAGCGGGCTGGGGGCGGCCATGGGATCGACCGGCACGCTGTCGATCGCGGCCGGCGCGTCGAAGCGCTTCTGCTCGGCGCGGCTGGCGCTGACCACCACGTCGGGCAGCGTGTCGTCGGCAAAGGCGCCTCCCGAACCCGCGGCGAGCATGGCAGCAGCCAGGCAGCACAGGCGATGCAGGGGCCGAGGGCACCGGTGCTGCCCCGCGCGTGGCCGGGCGAGCCCGCACACCCGCTTGCCGCCCTGCGCGCCGCGCGCCCCGTCACCAACCATGTGCCCGCCCTGCGTTCGTTGATCGGATCCCTTGCCGCCGTTGCCGCATTCCGCCAGGGGTCGCGCAGCGTCTCATTTGGGCCGGATCGCGTCGGCGGTGCCCTGGATGAACGCCTTGATCTTCTCGACGTCCTCCATGCTCAGCTTGCCGGTGAAATCCGGCATGCCGCGCGCCATGGCGGGCCCCTTGAAGACGAATTTGTCCAGATTTTGAATATAGGCGGTGTTCATATAGCCCAGGTTGGGAATATTGCCGCCGCGGTCCACCCCCGGCACGCCGTGGCACAGCACGCAGTTGCTGACGTAGAGCGCGGTGCCGGCGGCGACACTGGCGTGATCGTACTTCACGCCCGACAGCAACTGGTCCGCGCGGTACTGCGCAAAGGCCGGCAGCGGCGCCTTGCCGCCTATCGCGAAGGTGTACACCGTGCCCGGCCCCTGGCGGTCCGTGGCGCGCTGCGCCTGGCCGTACACGCCGCCCCAGCCCACCGCGACGGACACGTACTGCTTGCCGTCCACCATATAGCTGACCGGCGCCGCGATCACGCCGGTGCCGGTGGGCGACTCCCACAGCTTCGCGCCGCTGGTGGCGTCGTAGGCGATGAAGCGCCCGTCCGCCGTGCCCTGGAACACCAGGTTGCCCGCCGTGGTGAGCGTGCCGCCATTCCACGGCGAGACCTGTTCCTGGGTCCATACCGCCTTCTGCTGCACCGGATCCCACGCGATCAGGCGGCCGAAGGGCTTGCTGGCGGGCGGTTCGGCATTGAGGATCTTGGCCGTGTTCCAGCCCACGTTGCCGTGCGGCTGGCCGGGCTGGCCGCCGTTGAAGGTCCAGTTCTTGTCGTCCATCAGGTTCAGCGGCACATGCTGCGCCGGCAGGTAGACCAGGCCGGTCTGCGGATTGAACGACATCGGGTGCCAGTTGTGCGCGCCGTAAGGGCCGGGGATGGCGTCGTAGGGCTTGTCGCCCTGGCGCGCGGCCGGCAACTCGACCGGGCGTCCGTTCTGGTCGTAGCCGCTGGCCCAGTTCACGTCGACGAAGTTCCTGGCCGAGATGAACTTGCCGTCGGTGCGGTCGATGACGAAGAAGAAGCCGTTCTTGGGCGCGTGCAGGATGACCTTGCGCGCCTGCCCGCCGATATTCAGGTCGGCCAGGATCATCTGCTGGGTGGAGGTGTAGTCCCAGTTGTCGCCCGGCGTTTCCTGGTAGTGCCAGACGTATTTGCCGGTATCCGGATCGAGCGCGACGATGGACGCCAGGTACAGGTTGTCGCCACCCGACGGGCTGCGCTTGCTGCGCGACCACGGCGAGCCGTTGCCGGTGCCGACGTACATGAGATTGAGTTCCGGGTCGAAGGCCAGCGTGTCCCACGCGGTGCCGCCGCCGCCAGCCTCCCACCATTTGCCGGCCGGGTCCCAGGTCTTGGCGGCCTGCGCCATCGATTCGTCCTCGAACGGCTTCGACGGGTCGCCGGGCACCGTGAACCAGCGCCACTTCTGCTCGCCGGTGCCGGCATCGTAGGCGGTGATATAGCCGCGCACGCCGTATTCGGCGCCGCCGTTGCCGATGATGACCTTGCCCTTGAACACACGCGGCGCGCCGGTGATGGTGTAGGAATGCTTGCGGTCGATGATGGTGTCCTTCTCCCACACCTTGCGGCCGTTCGACGCGTCCAGCGCGATCAGCCGGCCGTCATAGGCGGCGACGAACACCTTGCCCTGGTAGAGCGCCACCCCGCGGTTGACCACATCGCAGCAACCGCGGTAGCCGAGCGAGCGGTCGACCTTGGGATCGAAGCTCCAGAGCCGCTTGCCGCTACGCGTGTCGACCGCATGCACCACGCTCCACGAGGCGGTGACGTACATGATGCCATCCACCACCAGCGGCGTGGCCTCGACCCCGCGCGTGGATTCGAGGTTGTAGGACCAGACCAGCCCGAGCCCCTTGACGTTGTCGGCATTGATCTGGGAGAGCCGGCTGAAGCGGGTCTCGGCGTAATCCAGGCCATAGCTGGGCCAGTCCGGCGTCCTGGCTGCGTTGGCCTCGATAAAGGCGCCGTCGATGCTGCGGGTGACGGCGCGGATATGGTCGGGCGTGGCCGTCCGGGCCGCGGGCTTGCCCTGCGCGGCGGCCGGCGCGGCCATCGTCACGGCCGCGGCAGCCGCCAGCAGCACGCTCGCGGCGCGCCGATGGCGTGACAGAACGCGCGGCAGAACGCGCGACAGAATGCATGACAGAACCCGCATGGATTCGTGGCTCATCGTGTCTCCTCTCTCTTGTGCTTTTTTGCTTATTCTTCGGGGGGATGCGAAAGGCGCTGCCGGGGCCGCGGGCCGGCAGCATGGCGGACCTCCTCCGCCACGCTGCCGCATGCAGCAGGCCTAAGCATGTGCGTACCGCGCACCTTTTAAATACCCGGGATTACCCGCAGGGCGTCGGCCCGGTCGCCCGGCAAAGGCCGGGTGCGCGGCGGCGCCCCTCAGTAGGCCATGCAGACCGACTTGAGCTCGGTATAGGACTCGATGGCCGAGTAGCCATGCTCGCGGCCCACGCCAGACGCCTTGTAGCCGCCGAACGGCATATTGGGGTCGACGATGTTGTGCGTGTTGACCCAGACCGTGCCGGCATCGAGCCCGTCCACCAGGCGCTGCACGGCGCGCAGGTCGTTGCTCCAGATGCTGGCGCCGAGACCGTACTCCGAGCGGTTGGCCTCGGCCAGGACAGCCTGCGGATCGTCGAACGGCATGGCCACCACGACCGGCCCGAACACTTCTTCGCGCACCAGCGTCAGGTCCTTGCAGGCCGCGTTGGCCACCACCGTGGGCCGCACGAAATAGCCTGGACGGTCCGGCGCGGTGCCGCCCGCGATGATCTCCGCGCCTTCGCTGCGCCCCGTGCCGATCAGGCCCATGACCTTGTCGCGCTGGCGCGCCGACACCAGCGGCCCCATCTGGCTGGCCGGATCGAGCCCGGAGCCCAGCACCGTGGCGTTGGCCACCTTGCCCAGCCCTTCGACCACCTGCTCGTAGTGGCGGCGCGCCACGTAGAGGCGCGAGCCGGCCGTGCACACCTGCCCCTGGTTGAGGAAGATGGCGGCGGCCGCGCCGGCGATGGCGTTTGCCGGATCGCAATCGTCCAGCACGATGACCGGGCTCTTGCCGCCCAGCTCCAGCGATACACGGCGGATATCCTGGCCGCAGCGCGCCCCGATCAGGCGGCCTACCTCGGTGGAGCCGGTGAAGGTGATCTTGTTCACGCCGGGATGYCCGACCAGCGCCGCGCCGGTCGAGCCGTCTCCGGTGACCACATTGAACACGCCCGCCGGGAATCCCGCCTCGAGCGCCAGCTCGGCCAGCCGCAGCGCAGTCAGCGGCGTCTCCTCGGCCGGCTTGAGCACCACCGTGCAGCCGCACGCCAGCGCCGGCGCGATCTTCCACACCGCCATCAGCAGCGGGAAATTCCACGGCACGATGGCGCCCACCACGCCCACCGGCGTGCGCCGCGTCGAAGCGCTATAGCGCGTACCCGGCGGGAACGGCACCGAGATATCGAGCGTGCTGCCTTCGATCTTGGTGGCCCACCCCGCCATATAGCGCAGCCATTGCGCGCTGCCTGCCACCTCCAGCCCTTGGGCGAAGGCCAGCAGCTTGCCGTTGTTGAGCGTCTCCAGCCGCGCCAGTTCGTCGGCGTGCAGTTCCACCAGGTCGGCGAGCTTGAGCAGCAGCCGCTCGCGCTGGGCCGGCACCATGGCGCGCCAGGCGCCGCCCGCAAAGGCACGCGCGGCGGCGGCCACGGCGGCATCGATATCTGCCGCGCCACCCGCCGGCACGCGTGCGATCGCCTCGCCCGTGGCGGGATCGAACACGGCGAAGGTCTCGCCCGAGGCGGCCTGGCGCCATTCGCCGTCGATCAGCATGGCATTGCGGATGGCCTGATCCAGGTTGTTGCGGGCTTCCTTGGGTGCATTCATCTTCGTCTCCGGTGGATGTCGGCTTGCGCCTTGTTGTGGAGAACGAAGTTAGCATCGCGCCTTGGGGCGTGGCTTGTCTGGCCGTGCACAATGCTTGCCGATGCGTGCAAGCGCGCGTGAAGCAGGGAATGGCGCGGATCAGTGCGGCAGCGCAACACGGGCGGGCCGGGCGGCGCCCGCATGCCGCTGCCGCCATTGCGAGGGGCTCATGCCAAAGCGCTCGTGGAACACGCGGCTGAAATGCGCGGCATCGGCAAAGCCGAGCGCGAAGGCGATCTCGGTGATGCTGCGCCCCGCCTCGCCGGACAGGCGCTGCGCGGCCTGTCGCAGCCGGCGCGACAAGATGTAGGCATGGGGCGTCAGGCCGGCCTCGCGGAACAGGTTGTACAGCGTGCGGCGCGAAACGTTGAGCACCGAGGCCAGCCGCTGCACCGAGAGCTCGGGATCATGCAGGTGGGCATCGATGAACTCGGCCAGGCGGTGCAGGCGCCCCTCGCCCAGGTGGCTCGCCATGGCGGCGCCGGCCGCATCGCCGGCGGCCGGCCGGGCCGCCGCATGCACGCCCTGCAGCGCGGTTTCCATCAGCGATACCACCGAATCCTGCAGCACGGTCTGGCCCTGGTGATCCAGCAGGTGGCCGGCACAGGTGTCATGGAGCAGCGCGCCCAGCGCCGATACCGCGATGCGCGCCGCCCCTTCGCCCGGCAAGGCCTGGCCTCCCAGGCTCGCGGCTGCGTCGCGCCAGCCGAAAGCGCGCTCCTGCGGCACCAGCAACACCAGCACGCGGCTGCGCTCACCCATTTCGATGCTGTAGGGCTGCGCGGTATCGTAGATCGACCACATGCCCGCGCCGAGCGCAGCCTCGTTGCCGCGCTGCGCCACGCGGCTGTGCCCGTTCAGTTGCCAGAAGATCTTGAAGAAGCCGGCATCCGATGCCGCCGCGTGGCGCGGCTCGCGCGCCACGCGATGCGCGTCGACCTCCAGGTCCGCCACCGCGCAGGCGCCGAAGCGCGCATAGCTGAAGCTGCAATGAAAACGTCCGCTGCCCTGGCGCGAATATTCCAGCGGCAGGAAGCTGGTGTCGATCGCCTGGCGCCATTGCTCGAAGCTCAGGCCATTCATGCGGGACGAGATCTGCGGCAGGCATTGCACGGCTGGCATCGGGCATCTCCAGGGACCGGGGCTGCCGGCGGCGGTGAAACCGTCGTGCCGGCAGGGCCGAAAGCGGATCACAAGCCTAATGGAAAGCCGGTAGGCAGACAATGGGAACAATTACCCGGCCGAAGGCCCGCACGGCTTCGCCTGCGCTAGGGGCGCGCCTCGTAGATCAGGTTGAACGGCGTTTCCGTGGCCCGCCGGAAATGCCGGAAGCCGCCGCGCGTCACCACCTCGCGGATGCGCTGCTCGCCCGCCTGCGCGCCAAGGCACATCGCGCCTTCCTGCGCGCGCGAAGCCGGCGTGCAGATGAAGGTGGACGCCGAATAGAAGATGCGCCCCACGGGATTGAGGTTCTCCTCGAGCCGGTCCTGCGCGAACGGCTCCACGATCATCCAGGTGCCATCGGGCTTGAGGCTGTTCCACACATGGTGCGAGGCGCCCACGGGGTCGCCCATGTCGTGCAGGCAGTCGAACATCGCCGCCAGGTCGTAGCCGCTGCCGGGGAAGTCCTTGGCGCTGGCCACCTCGAACGTGACCCGGTCCGCCACGCCGGCGCGCTGCGCGGCTTCGCCGGCATAGCGGATCGAGGGCTCGTGGTAATCGAAACCGTGGAAGGTGGAGTTGGGATAGGCCTGCGCCAGGATGATGGTGGACGCGCCGTGCCCGCAGCCGATGTCGGCCACGCTGGCGCCCGCTTCCAGGCGCGCGCCCACGCCCTCCAGCGCCGGGATCCAGTCGGTCACCAGGTGCGCGGCGTAGCCGGGCCGGAAAAAGCGCTCGGTGCCGTGGAACAGCGCGGCGTCATGCTCGTGCCAGCCGAGGCCGGCGCCGGAGCGGAATGCCTCGATGATCCTGGGAATGGCCTTGAACTGCGCCACGGCGATTTCGAACGCGCCCGGGATGAAGGCCGGCCCGCCTTCCACGGTCAGCGCGAAGGCCTGCTCCTCGCTCAGGTGGAACTGCCCGGTGGCCGGATCGTATTCCACGAAGCCGCTGGCGGCCTGGGCCGACAGCCACTCGCGCACGTAGCGCGCATCGGTGCCGGTATCGTGCGCCAGCTCCTGCGCGCTCAGCGCCTTGCCGGCCAGCGCCTTGTACAGCCCGAGCTTGTCCCCGACCACGATGGTCGCGGCGTGCATCACGGCGCCGAGATCGTGCACGAAGTTGCCCATGAATGCGTTCAGCTTGCTTTCGTCGAGTGCCATGGCGGACTCCTTGATGGCGGGTGGGAGGAGACGGGGCGACCGCGGGGCGGCCACGGGCCGCTGGYGGTGGCACTACCCGTGTGCTACTTTTTCTGGGAGCGCTGCCGGTGCGGCGCGGCATCGCGGTGCCGCAGGCCCGCTGGCGCGCCCTACCGCATCCAATATCGGCCGGCATCGTTGGAATCACGGTTGGAATCACGGCAGGAGGCAGCAGCGTGAGGGCCACCGATCTCGCTTCAGCGCAGACCATCGCCGGCCTGGAAATCCGCCTGCTGGGTGATGTATGCGTGACCCGCCAGGGCGCCCCGCTGACACTGCCCGCCTCCCGGCGCACCCGCGCCCTGCTTGGCTACCTGGTGGCCGAGGGCACTGCCCAATCGCGGCAGGTCTTGTGCGACTTGCTCTGGGAAGGCCCCGACGACCCGCGCGCCGCCTTGCGCTGGAGCCTCACCAAGCTTCGTCCGCTGGTGGACCAGGCGGGCGTGTCTGGCGCGGGCGGCATCACCAGGCTGGTTGCCGACCGCGAGCGCGTGGCCTTTGCCGCGCACGGTGCGGCGATCGACATCGCGCGCGTCGACGTGCTGCTTGCCGCGGGGCCGCAGACAACATCGCTTGCCGCACTGGAGGAAGCAGCCGCCCTGCTGAAGGGCGAATTCCTCGCCGGCCTGGACCTGGCCAACTGCTATCGCTTCTATCACTGGTGCACGGCGCGGCGCGAGCGCTACGACGCCCTGCGCCGGGCCGTGCTCGCCGAGCTGGTTGCACGCCTGCACGCCACGCCTGCCCTGGCCCTGCCCTACGGCCGGGCCATGGTGGCCGCCGATCCGCTCACCGAATCCGCGCACGCCACGCTGGTCGCCCTGCTGGCAGCGGCCGGGCGCTACCCGGATGCCGAGCAGCACTACACCTATGCGCGCGACATGTTGCGGCGCGAGCTGTCAGCGCCGGCCGGCGGACCGCTCGATGCAGCCATCCACCATGCGCGCCGCGAAATGCACGCCCTGGGCGCATCGGGCACCGACGCGCAGGCTGCCGAGCTGGCCGGGCTGGCCGACGCCCCTGTCGCTGCACGGCCCGATCCGCAGCCCGATCCGGAGCCCGACCCGCAGTCAATGCCTTTGACAGGACGGCAGTCCGAATGCCGGGCCATCGCGCGCCTTGTCGCCGGCGGCGCGGACAGGCAGGCGCTCTTGCTCTTTCTCGGGGAACCAGGCCTCGGCAAGACCCGGCTGCTCGACCACTTCGCCGCCAGCGCCGCGGCTGCCGGCCTGCGCGTGCTCCGCGGCCGCTGCTACGAGGCCGAGATGGTGCGGCCCTACGGGCTCTGGCTCGATACCCTGCGTGGCATCGGCGCCGACGATGTGCCGGCCGCCGCGCAGCTCGCGGCGCCGCTGCTGGCGACCGGCGCGGGCAACCCTGCCAGCATGGCCGGCACCGTCCGCGAAGGCAGCCGCGAGCAGCTGTTCGGTGCCGCAGCCAGCCTGCTGCAAGCGCTCGCCGCCGCGCAGCCGCTCGCGCTGGCGCTGGATGACCTGCACTGGCTCGACGAGGGCTCCGCGGCCCTGCTGCACTTCCTGTGCCGCACGCTCGCGCCCGGCGCACGCATGATCTTTGCCGGCGCCGCGCGCTCGGGCGAGATCGACGACAATCCGTGGGCCAAGGGCATGCTCCATTCGCTTGCCCGCGAGGCACGCCTGCTGCGCATGCCGCTGGCACCGCTGGAAGCGCCCGATGTCGCGGCCCTGCTCGGCCCGGCAGGCGCCGCGATGGATCCCCTGGCGGTCGCGCGCGACAGCGGCGGCAATCCGCTGTTCGTCATCGAGCTCGCCCGCGCGCGCCAGCCGGCGCGCGACGATGCCGGCGACGGCCGCCTGCCGCGCCGCACGCTCGACACACTGATCGCAGAGCGCCTGGACGCGCTCGATCCCGTTGCGCACGAGCTGCTCACGCGTGCCTCCGCGCTCGGGCGCGAAGTGCGGCCAAGGCTGCTGGCGGATATCTCGGGTGTGCCGCTCGCCCAGATGCTCGACAGCCTCTCGCAGCTGGAGCGGCGCGGCCTGCTCAAGCCCACCGGCGAAGGCCATTTCGACTTTAGCCACGATGTGGTGCGCCAGGCAGCCTACCGCGCCATCTCCCCGCCGCGCCGCCGCGAAATCCATYGCCTGATCGCGCAGCAACTGGCCGCGGCCTGCGCGGACGACCCCCGCCTGCATGGCGAGCTGGCCCACCACGCCAGCCTTGCCGGCGATGCGCCGCTGGCCGCGCAGGCCTGCCTGGCGGCGGGCCAGCATTGCCTGTGCGTGTATGCCAACGACGAGGCCGCGGCGGTGGCCGAACGCGGCCTCGCGCAGCTCGGACAGCTGCCGCCGGGCGCCGCCCGCGTGCGCCTGGCCATCGGACTGCTGAAGCTGCGGGCCGTGGCCGCCACGGCAGCCGGTGCACGGCGGCTGCCCGCGCTGTGCGGCGCGCTGGAAGACGCCATCGGCGCCGCGCAGGCCCTGTCGCTGCACGAGGAGGCCGCGGCGGGCCTGCATATCCTCTCGTGGCTGTACCAGCAACGCAACGACACCGGGGGGGCCCGCCAGTGCACGCTGGAGGCCGAGCGCATGACGCGCAAGGCCGATGCCGCCACGCGCTGCCAGCAGCTCGCCAACACGGCCCGCTGCCTGCTCGAAGTGGAAGCCGACCTGCCGCGCGCGCGCGCCATGCTGGCCGAGGCCGACCCGCTCGCCGACACGCTCGACCTCCAGGTGACGGAACTGATGTGGGGCCACGGCCTGCTGGCCCGCGTGGACGGTGACCTGGCAGCCGCGCATGGGCACGTCGCTTGCGCCGTTGCGCTCTCCCGGCAGCGCCAGGATCACTGGCGCGAGTACGAATGCCTGGTCTGGCTGRCCACCATTGCCTTCGAGCTCGGCCGCTTCGATGACGTCACGGCGTGCTGCGCCGAGATCGGGCGGGCCGCCCAGCGCATGCGCACGCCGGGTGCGGCGGATGGCTCGCCGGCACCCGAATGCGACGAGGCCGACGCGCCGTTCGCCCGCGCGCTCGGCGCGCTGGCCGCGCTGCGGCCCGGCACGGATGGTGAGCAAGAACGGGCAGAGGCCGCGGGCGTGCTGGCGGCATCGCACGCGGCGCTGCGTGCGATGGACGACAAGGCACACCTGGCCTACGCACTCAACGCAGCAGCGGCAATCGCGCTCGGACAGGGCCAGCGGGACGCGGCCCACGCCTGTGCAAGCGAGGCGCTGGAAGCTGCCCGCGCCGTGCGCAGGCTGACCGAGATGGCGGTCGCCACGGCCTGCCTGGCGCAGCTGGCCGCCGCGGCCGGCGATGCGGCAGGCGCGGCGGCGCTGCTGGGCGAGCTGCGCTGGTTGCTGACCGGGCACCGCTGCAGCGCGCGCGCCGCGGCGGCGCTGGATCGTGCCCTTCAGGCATGCCGAGCCATTCCAACGCTCGCGCCAACGCTGGGACACTAGCCTAGAGGCATGGATGTTTTCACCACGGCAAGGAGTCCCGCCATGTCACGCATCATCGTTGAACGCAGCTTTGCCACGCCCCAGTCCGATGAGGACATGAAGATCGTGGCCGACCGCGAGCGCCCGTGCCTCGCGCTCTACAACGTCACCTGGAAACGCAGCCTGATCGCCTCCGACCGCAAGCGCATGGTCTGCGAGTACGAAGCCGCGGACGCCGAGACGGTACGCAAGATCCAGCACGAGGCCGCGGCCAGCTTCGACCGCGTATGGGTTGGCGACGTGGTGGAGTGAGCGGCGCCACGCTGTCGCCGCGCAACGCACACAATGCGCAAAACCTGTCTGCCGGCGGCCAACAGCTTGCTGGCGGCAGGCCGCTCCTGGCGCACAACGTGGTGCTTTTTCCCCACCACCGCCTCCGGCACGAGAAATGCGTAATGGTGCAGGAGCGCCGCTTCTGACAACCGTGCCCCACGGAGAAAACAGACAGGCAAGCGGCTATTGACGAACGGGATGCGCGCCGATGGGTCCGGCTCCCGCGCCCCCGATGACCGCCTGAAGGTTAGCCATGCAAAAACTGTCGCTACTTACACTGTGCCTGCTTGCCGTCCTGGCTGGCATGACCATGTTCATCTGCCTGTCGGGTGCGTTCACCGTGCGCGACACCGAATACGGGAGCGGCACCGCCATACTCTGCTATTTCGGCGAGACCGGATCGCACGACGCGTCCTTGTGGCGCGACCTCGGAGCCGGGCGCGCGGCAAGCCAGTGAAACAGACAATGCCGGGCGCGCGAGCGGCCCGGCGATCCCCTCGCAGCGTCGCTTCCCGTCGTCGAATCGCGCCCCATTTACATCACGTTGCGATATATATCGCGCCACTGCGAACCGCCCGCCACGGAGCGCGGATGCGACGGGAAAGCTAGCCCGGGAAAGGGTACTCCGTGTCGAACGCCGCAAATCGGACCTGCAGGAACTCGATCAGGCGTCGCTGCCGGTAGGATGGAAACCGGCTCTGCAGGAACACCAGCTGCAGGGGAATGCTGTCTTCGTACCAGCCGGGAAACAGCAGCACCAGGCGCCCGGTGCTCACGTCGGCGGCCACATCGAACCAGTTCTTGAACGCGATGCCGTGGCCCGCCAGCGCCCAGTCGCGCACCACGGCGCCGTCGTCGCTGGTGCGCCGCCCGCTCGCTTCGACTTCGAGCCGCGCCTGCCGCGACCGGAACGGCCAGCGCATGCGCGACTGCCCGCCGGGCGCCAGGCACAGCATCTGGTGCTGCGCCAGCGCTTCGGGCGAAGCCGGGGTGCCATGCGCGGCCAGATAGGCCGGCGCGGCCACCGCCACGCGACGCGTAAGCGCAAGCTGGCGTCGCACCAGGCCGGAATCCTCCAGCCATCCCACCCGCACCGCCAGGTCGACGTTGCTGCGATACAGGTCGGCCAGCGTGTCGCCCACCGACAGCTCCAGCGAAAGCTGCGGGTGCGCCAGCAGGAAATCGTCCAGCCAGCCGCGCAGCAAGGTGCGTCCGAGGTCGGCCGGCGCCGACAGCCGCAGCGCACCGGCCAGTTCCTCGCGCTGCTCCGCCAGCGCGCCCTCGCCCTCCTCGAGGGCCGCCAGCGCCTTGCGCGCCGCCTCCAGGAACACCCGCCCCTCCTCGGTCAGCCGCATGCGGCGGGTGGTCCGCGCGAACAGCCGCGCGCTCAGGCGGTGCTCCAGGCGGATCAGCGCCGCGCTCGCGGTGGCGGCCGTACGCCCGAGCTCGCGCGCCGCGGCCGAGAGGTTTTCAAGCTCGGCGGTGCGGACGAAGAGCTTGAGGTCGTCGAGTGAGTACATTCAAAGCTGGATTGATAAGGGCATGCAGAATTGCCACATTATCAAACCAAAGCCGATCCTGCACCACGCGCCTTGCCTCAGGCC